>CAZLOM010000092.1:0-7472 GCA_964561185.1 uncultured Piscirickettsiaceae bacterium | reverse complement strand
AGGTTCAGCGATGTCGGTTTCAGGTTCAGCGATGTCGGCTGGAGGTTCAGTGATGTCAGCCTCAGGTTCGGCAATTTCTGCTAACCTTTCTGAAGGCGCAGGGGTAGGCATCGCAACAGGTGTTATCTGTGCCGTTTTGCACCCCATTAAGGTCAGCGTTTGAGCAACACTCGGATTTAGCTGGCTCAAAGCAATACGACCATCACACACTAATCGGTGTATCAATTGAAAACCAGCCATATCCATATCGTCAATGGGTGCTAATAACTCAGAGATATTGGCATGAGGCTGAGAAAGGCTTTGCCATAACTCAGTAACATTGACGATGGTGAGTTTGCTCACAGGACGCGCTCCAAAGTTGCTAATAATTTTTCGGGAGAAAAGGGTTTGACAATCCAACCAGTGGCACCAGCCCCTTTTCCTTTTGCTTTCATTTCATCAGATGATTCAGTGGTTAAGCAGATAATGGGTGTACCCTTGTAATGAGGTAAAGCACGCAATGCGGCTGTAAACTCAATGCCATTCATGTTAGGCATATTGATATCCGTTAATACTAAATCAAAATGCTCCGCTTTTGCTTTCACTAAAGCCTCGTGCCCATCTTCGCTTTCGGTTACATCATAACCAGCACTGCGTAATGTCATGCTCACCATTTGACGCATTGAGCGACTGTCATCTACCGCAAGAATTTTTTTAGCCATTTTTCCCCCAAAAATCTAAGTTAGATAATCACTAAATAAATGATCATCATAGCATAAATTATGAGCTTGCGCATTTATAATTTTGTACTGACCATGACTTCTTGCATGAGATTCATAGTGTTAACGTTTCAATGTTTTGCTACCTAGACGAATCGTAAGCTGTGTTCTAGGTACTGCGGCACAAAGTAATACCTCTTGTTTATCGTTTTCAAAACTCACAGGGTGCAAATAGCCCACCGATCCATCGATGATTTCAGCAGTGCAGGCACCACAATTTCCTTTACGACAGCTATGACGCACAGGAAATCCCGCTTGCTCCAAGGTTTCAAGCAAATTCTGACCTTTATGCCAAGTGGCATTGCCTAACCCCTCTACGGTGATTTGTGCGGGTGAAAGTTGCTCCTGTTCTTGCAGGCTCAATATTTTAGGTTTTTTAGTAAACCAGTCGAACATATCTCTAACCTATATTTTTTGGTGTAGATAGCAGTAAGCAAGAGTTGTTCTCTTTAATAAAAAGTTTTATTTTATCAAAGAGTTTTTTATGATTGTTCTTCTTGACCATCACGGATGCGATAACCGATACCGATGGGGGTCACATAGACTTTTCCATCACCAGCCTTTCCTGAGTGTGCTTCCTCCATAATGGCCGTCACAATTGCTTGAACCATCTCATCAGGTGAAATGATTTCAATGCGCACTTTTTCCATAAACGGATCGTATTCTTGCTCTTTGGTAACACGCTCTTTACCGAAGCCTTTAATGTTCATAACAGACATTCCTGGAAAATCAGGCATGCTAATCAAGCGTAAGGCAACTTTTTCGAGCATAAAGGGTTTGATATAGGCACGAATCTCTTGCATTTGGAAACTCCTTAAATAACGCTTAAGTGGATTGGTCATCAGCCGAATGTGCTAACAGATAGTACAAAACGGGTAATAGGGTAAGTGTGGTTATTGTCGCTGTGACCAAGCCACCAATAATGGCTAAAGCGAAGGGTTTGGTTGCTTCAGCACCAACGCCTGTTGACAGTGCCGCAGGCAATAACCCTAGCATCGCCATCAAGGCTGTCATCAGGACGGGACGCAATCGACTAACCGCACCTTCGGTAATGGCGGTGAGCAGACTTTCACCTTGATCTCTTAACCAGTTAATCTGCTCCACCAAAATTACCCCATTCTGTACCGCAATGCCAAACAGCACAATGAAACCAACGGCGGCTGAAATGCTCAAGTTGACATCGCCCCACCACAGCAGAAGTACGCCCCCTGCCAATCCAAAGGGCACATTCAGCATCACCAACAGAGCTTGCGGTGCGGATTTGAATACCCAAAACAGGAGCGAGAAAATAAGCAGCATTGAAATCGGCACAATCACATACAGGCGTGCCATTGCGCGTTGTTGGTTTTCAAATTGTCCCGACCAAACCAAACGATACCCAGGGGGCAGTTCAATTTCACGATTAACACGGGTCATGGCTTCTTTAACAAAAGAGCCTTGGTCACGATTGACAAGGTTGCATTTAATGGCAATTCTGCGTCCGTTGTTTTCGCGGGAGATACGGTTAGCATTGGTTTGTACCTTAATGTCCGATAACTCAGCCAGAGGAATCAATGTGCCTGTTGGCGTAGGAATCAGCAGATCACCAATAGCGGCAATAGAGCTTCTGCCTTCGCTCGCCAAACGAACCACCAGATCAAAGCGTTTATCTCCTTCTAGTATTTGGGTGGCGACTCCTCCCCCTAAAGCAACTTCAATTTGCCGATTGATTTCTTCAACATTGATGCCATAGCGTGCGGCTTTCTCACGATTGAGGACGATTTGCACTTCCCCTAAGCCCATTTGCCGTTCAGCACCCACGTCGCTTGCACCCTGAATGCTGTTAAAAATATCGACAATTTGATCGGCTTTTTCTTGCATGGTGGGTAGTTCTATCCCAAAGAGTTTGACCACAATTTCCCCTTGTGATCCCGAAATGGCTTCTTCAACACTGGCTTGAATTTGTTGTGAGAAGTTAAATTGTACGCCCGATAAACCATCCAGTCTTTGTTTGATGTCTTCAATGAGTGCTACTTTGCTCGGGAAACGCCACGTTTCTTTTGCCGCCAATTCAACGTGTAATTCCATGCTGTTAAAGCCTTTGGTATCTGTGCCATCTTCTGGACGACCTAGGTGGCTGATGACCAGTTTGACTTCAGGATACTGATTCAGGGTAGCACGAATGATGCGCTCTTTTTCCTTACTTTGCTCCAATGAGGTGGCGGTTGGCATGGTAACGGTTAACCAGATGTTACCTTCATCTAGTTTAGGCATGAACTCAGTACCCAGTAAACGGACGACGCTCAGACTCAAAAGCAGGAGTATAAACATACCGCCCATAAAGTGTTTCGGGCTACCTAATATCCAAGTCACCAGTCGGCGATAAGCACGAGACAAGGCTTCCATGACGGGATTATGGACTTCGGTCAACTGCTTGTTCAAGAAAAAACTAATCAGAGCGGGAACCAAAAAAAGTGTCAATAACACTGAGCCAATCAAGGCAAAAGTAAGGGTTAATGCCATGGGAGAGAAGATTTTCCCCTCAACCTGTTGAAAGGTTAATACGGGCAAAAAGGCGGCAATCAAAATCACTTTAGAAAACAAAATGGGGCGAATCATTTGGGTACTCGTCATCATAACGCTTTGGCGACGATGCAGTTCTGATTCGTTGTTAGCAATATCGACAGAAAGTTTGACCATAATGGCTTCTACCAATACCACCGCTGAATCGACAATAATGCCAAAATCGACCGCCCCCAAAGAAATGAGGTTTGCGGAAACGCCATTCATGCTAATCAGAATAAACGCAAATAACAAAGAGACAGGAATCATGATAGCAACAATAATGGCGGCAACTGGGCGCATCAAAAAGGCAAGTAGAATCACAATGACCAATAAAGCACCATGTAATAGGTTTTCGCTGACGGTGTGAATGGTGCGAGTGACCAATTTAGTACGATCATTGACCATGTCAATGTGTGTGCCTTTGGGCAATATATAAGCATTTAACTCTTGAACGCGCGTTTTTACCCCTTCGACCACTTTAATCGCATCTTGTCCTTTGGTCATCATGACAATACCGAGGGCAATGTCATCTTCTTGATTATAGCCTGCAATACCCGTTCTCGGCTGATGTCCCAATTCAACCTTACCCAAATCTTTGACACGAATAGGGGTCGCATTATTAGTTGAGACAACCACTTGCTCAATATCAGCGACATCCTTCAGCAGACCAATACCGCGTACCACCATGGCTTGTTCACCACTGTTAAGAAAACCACCTCCCGTGTTGGCATTGTTTGCGGACAGTGCTTCTTTAACGCTATTGGCATCAATATGAAAGGCGCGTAAGCGTTCGGGGTCAAGATTGACTTGATATTGTTTGACCAATCCGCCAAAACTGGACACATCTGCCACCCCAGGGGTCGTTTTTAAGTAGGGAGCAATGACCCAATCTTGTAATGATCGAAGTTCTGAGAGTGGCAGATTATCACTATGCACAACATAACGGTAAATTTCACCAATGCCCGTGGTGAGTGCGCCTAGGCTGGGTTTTACCCCATCAGGGAGATCAGCATTTTGTAACCGCTCTAATACTTGTTGACGGGAAAAATAATCCTCAGCAGAATCATCAAAGGTTGCCTGAACATATGAAAGCCCAAAGAGTGAAATCGAGCGAACACCCATGAGATGAGGCGCACCGTTAATGGCTCGCTCAATCGGCATGGTGACGAGCTTTTCAACCTCTTCAGGTGATTGATCTGGGAATTGAGTGATGATGACGACGTAAACATTCTGCACATCAGGGAAAGCCTGCACAGGCAAGCGTTCAAAGACAAAAACACCATAAATGGCCATTAACAGGGTAACGATGATGACCATCCATCTTTGTTGCATGGCAAAGATAATCATTGCTTTAAGCATGGCTTATTCCCTATAGTGGCAAAACAGTTAATGGAGGTATTGGTGGTTAGTATGTTTACTCTGTGGTAGCAGGCGTACTTGCCGTCAACAGCATGTCTTGTCGCAAGGATAATGCTCCTTTGCTGATGATTTCGTCTCCCACGGATAAGCCTGACTTGAGCACTGCCAGTGCTTCATAACGCATACCCAGTTGAACTTCTTGCCAGTGATAACGCTCTGTGCTTTGTTTAACAAAAACGAAATTTTTGCTTCCTTCAGTCACAATGGCTGAAAGTGGAATTAAGATTTGTGGTTGCGTCGGTAAATTTTCAATTAACACCGTTGCGTGCATGGAAGGCATGAGTTTGAGTTCGGTGTTATCAATCGCACAACGAACTTTGATGGAGCGCGTGGCATCATTAACCACTTGACTGATAAAGTCAACTTGACCGCTAAAGTTCAGGTCTGGCCAAGAAGATACTTTGACTTTAATGGGTTGTCCCACTTGAACATGAGCAATGTCTTTTTCAAAAATATCTACCCATAACCACAGCTGACTCAGATCTGCAATCACATAAAGCGGTTTGTCTAGGTCAGGACGAACCTCCATACCAGGATTGACATTGACATCCGTAATCACGCCAGCCAATGGTGAGCGTAAATGGAAATCTCCTGTTTGTGTGCTCACACCTCCAACATGAACCCCCAATTTTTCCAATAGTTTCTTAGCGCGATCCCGTTCAGCCTTACTGCTGGCAAAATCATCCTGCGCTTGTTCAAAATCCTTGCGGGACATGACTTTAGAGGTGTAAAGATGGTTGGCACGATCAATCGCCTCCTTAGTCAAGCGTAAATTGGCTTCAGCCTTTTCTAAAGCGGCAAGGGCATCGTTAAAATCTGGGCTATCCAGTTTAAGCAGAACATCATTTTGAGCCACTTTTGTCCCTAGGGCTAAAGGGGTTGAAATGGCTCTGCCTGAAATAGGGGATGTGACGCGCACCGTATTGTGTTCGTTATAGGCAAGATTAGCATTGGCTGGCGGTAGCACTGGCGCGTTTTGATAATGAATTTGCTCAAGCCCAATACGGTTAAGACGGGGGTCATCTTTGGTCATGATTACATCCGTCTGTTCTACCCAAAAACTTTTGGCTTTTTCAGCGGGTAAGGGGGCTTTTGCGCTGTCTTGATTTTGGCAAGCGGACAAGGCTAAAGCAATGCTTGTGACGAGTCCTAGTCGTAAACGGATGGATAGCATAATGAGGATAAAACCCTTTTTTATGGTTATAATAGTGAGCAAATGGTTTTAGGCGTTATAGCTGACCATCTTGCCCAATCGCATACATGAGATCTAACCACGCAGAGGTAAGATCAAATCCTGCTTGATTGTACTCTAACAGCGTATTGCGGTAATTTCGTTCGGCATCTAGGAGCTCAAGTAAAGAAATCGCGCCTTGACGATAGGCTAGGCTAGACGCATTGCTGACTTGTTTTGCCTTGGTTAGCAGGGTGTCATCAAAGCGTTTTAAGACCAGTTGTTTTTGTTTAACCTGTGCAAGCGCGATAGAAACTTGCGTTTTAATTTGTACCCCTAGCTGTTGACGGGCAACAAAAGCGGCTCGTTTGTCTGCTACTGCCTTATTAACCTCTCCTTGGTATTGATGCCACAAAGGAACGGACACACTCACGCCTAGACCAAAACTATCAGGGATAACGGCCGTTGTATTGTGCTGATATTGCGCACCAAGCGTAATATCAGGTATTTTTAACGCTTCTGCCGATTGTACATCGGTTTGCTTTTGTTGAATGCTTAACTCGGTAGCCGCGTAGTCAGCGCGTTGTAATAAGGCTTGCTTAATCCATTCTTGCTCTGAGTGTTCTGGTAAAACCACTTTAGGAAAGTGATCTTCAAGTTCAAGCGTTCGCCAGTCAATGCCGTGTGATAGAATTTGTGCCAATTGTTGTCGTTCAGAAGCCAGTGTTAAATGTGCCTGCTCAACATCGGTGACTGCTTTTTGTACTTCTAACTCACTGCGTTGTAATTCTGTTTCTGAAATATCACCTGCTTGCCAGCGTAACTTGTTCGCTGACTCTAAGCCTGAGAGTTGTGTCAAAATTTGATCATAGATGGTGACCAAGTTTTGTGCCAAGACCACACGATAGTAGGCGGCTCTTACATCGCGGGTTAAGGCACGTAGTAGGTCTTTGAATTGTTGGTCTTGAATGGATACGCCTAACGCTGCTGAGGTAATGCGTAATTGTCGTTTGTTAGCGGTTTCAATCAACTGTTCGATGCGTAACACGTGATCGTAGGGTTTTTGCCAATAATCACCATCATAGCCTTTGGCACTTCCTAATCCTGCAACATCAAGCGAGAGGCTTGGGTTATTGTATTGTTGTGCGATCAGCTGTTGCGCGTGCGCTGAGTCTAATTGCATTTTGGCGGCAATCAGCTCAAGATTGTTCTGCAAGAATAAATTCACGACTTCTTGTTCTGTTTTAATGGAAGTAGCGGTGGCATTAAAACTGATGCAAATACATGAAACACACACAACACGAAAAAGGTTACGCACGTTTTATTTTCCTATAACTAAACGGAGAAAAGAAAAAATAAGGCCGTTATTAACGATGAATCATACTAGCAGATGTGAGATGACATTACTATCGTCATAAATGAAATAAGCGATAAAATGTGCAAGAGATGTGATCAAAGGAAGATAGGGCAAAAAAGGAGATTATTGATGCTTAAGAAGAAATGATTGATTGAATACTTGGGATTTAATTAATGCAATAATAAACTAAGTAATAGACTGAATTATGGAGCGGGATAAGAGA
>CAZLOM010000091.1:0-7496 GCA_964561185.1 uncultured Piscirickettsiaceae bacterium | reverse complement strand
TCCAATGTTATGTTTCGTTGCTTTTGACTGATGAAGATGGCGTTGACAGATGGTCGACGTATAATTATTCTGCCAAAAGGTGATATTTTAGAGTAGAATGTTAGGCAATTAAGCCACACTCGTCATAGCATTTGTGTGGTGGTTGGTAGTTGGTGTTTTTTATGCTGAAACAAGGGGTGAATGATGAGCGAAAAGTATCGTTTGATTACAAGAAGTGACTTTGATGGTTTGGTTTGTGCTGTACTGTTAAAACATCTGAATTTGGTAGATGACATTTTGTTTGTGCATCCTAAAGATATGCAGGATGGAAAAATAGAAGTGTCAATGAAGGATATTACCACCAACTTACCCTACGTTTCTGGCGTAAAGTTCTCCTTTGATCATCACGAAAGCGAAACCATTCGCAACACCGTAAAAGCAGAGAATCACATCATTGATGCCAATGCACCTTCAGCGGCACGTGTTGTGTATAACTATTATGGCGGTAAAGAGGTTTTCCCAGCAGAATGGGACGAAATGATGTCAGCCGTGGATAAGGCGGATTCTGCTCAGTTTACCCTAGATGAAATTCTGAACCCAACAGGTTGGGTATTGTTGAATTATCTGATGGATTCTCGTACAGGCTTAGGTCGCTTCCGTGAGTTCCGTGTCTCTAACTATCAATTGATGATGGATTTGATTGACTATTGCCGTAATCATAGCATTGAACAGGTGTTACAGTTACCTGATGTTAAGGAGCGTTCAGACCTTTTCTTTGATCACGAACCTAAATTCCGTGACCAGTTGGCGCGTTGTTCTAAGGTGTATGGTAATTTAATTGTCCTAGACTTGCGTGATGAAGAATTGATCTATGCAGGCAACCGTTTCATGATCTATGCCCTGAATCCAGAGTGCAATATCTCGATTCATGTGTTATGGGGCTTTAAGCAACAAAATACGGTATTTGCAACGGGTAAGTCGATTGTGAATCGTTCGAGCAAAACCCATGTTGGTGAACTGATGTTGCAATATGGTGGCGGTGGTCACAATGCGGCTGGCACTTGTCAAATTGACAATGCCAAGGCTGACGAAGTACTACAAACCTTGATTACGAAAATTACGCAAGATGGTTAATGCTTTGTTTTGAGTAGCGATTTGTCTTCTGTGATTGCCACACCACAACCCCGCTTACCCGTGGGGTTTAAGCGCGTTATGATTCAAGGAAGCGTGGGAAGTTTAGAGGTGATCTTGCATCAGCCTGAACACATCAGTGAGCATACGCGCTTGCTGATTGTGTCACACCCTCATCCGCTCTATGGTGGCAATATGCACAATAAAGTGGTGCAAACCATTGCCAAATCTGGACAAAGTGCGGAGATGTTGGTTGTTTGTTACAATTTTCGTGGGGTTGGTGCTTCTGAAGGGCTGTTTGATCATGGTCACGGTGAACGTCATGATCTCTTAGCGGTGTTGGATTTCGCACTTGAGAAATGGGGGCAAAGGTCGTTTGTGTTGGCTGGCTTCTCTTTCGGGGCGTGGATTTCGGCTAAGGTTGCTTTGTTACGTACGCCTAAATCCTTATTGTTGGTTGCACCCCCTGTCTCGCTTTATCCCATGGAAACCTTGTCTCTTCAGCATTTGCCGACAACAGTGGTGCAAGGCGGTGCAGATGAGGTGGTTAATGGCGTGCAAGTAGGTGCATGGGCACACGCACAGAATGCGGATTTGTTGTGGCGACGCTCGTCAACCCATTATTTTCACGGTCAATTACTCTGGTTACGTGGTGCCGTGACGCTGGTCTTAAGTGGGTAAAATGCTGATAGGGTTATTTGTAAAATTTATGAATAGATCATGAATTTTTGGGTAATTGTTGGTTTTTGTTAGTGATGGTTATTGTATCATATCCCTATATGTTTCTTGTTATAGGGATAGATGTCTATGTCAGCCGCATTAACCAGTAAAATCAAGCTGTTTTTGGCTTTTTTGGTCAGTTTGATTTTTATTTTACCAGCCTTAGGGGTCTTTGATTTTGCCCTGCTATCACGCTTAGAGAATGATGCTTACGGGGCGCGTTTGCAGTACACCATGCCAAATACTCAAGATGAGCGCATTGTGATTCTTGATATTGATGAAAAAAGTCTTGCTGCAGAAGGGCGTTGGCCTTGGGGGCGTGACAAATTAGCCACCATGATTACCCAGCTCTTTGATCATTATCACATTGACACCCTTGGCTTTGACGTGGTTTTTGCGGAACCTGACACCACAGGACAGGCTTTATTGTCATTGTTGCCTAATGAAATTTCCCCCGAGATTAAATCAACGCTAGAGGCACAGCTTGATCATGATGGTATGTTTGCCACTGCCTTGAAAGATAAGAACGTTGTTTTAGGTTATTACTTTAAGGAAATTGCTGACGGTCAGCCTGATGTTGGCAAACTGCCACCAGCTGCTTTCCCTGGATTTGCCTTTGAGAAACCCTTGCCCGTGCGTAGTGCAACAGGTTATGGTGCCAATCTCAAGATCTTCCAAAAAGCCACCAAGCAAGGTGGACACTTTAATCCACAGGTGGATGAAGATGGTATTGTGCGTAAGGTTGCGATGCTCGAAGAGTATCAGGGTAACTATTACGCCTCTTTATCCTTGTCTATTGCCAAAGCCCACTTAAAAGCCAAAAGCATTGAAACCGTATTTGCACAGGGCTTAGGCGTGAATGAAAGCTATGTGGGCTTGGAACGCTTGTCTTTAGGTGACAAGTTTATCCCCGTTGACCAGCAGGTTCGTGCCTTGATTCCTTATCGTGGTAAGGCGTACAGTTTCCCTTATATTTCAGTCACAGATGTACTAACGGGTAAAACACCGATTGAGTCTTTGCAAGGTAAGATTGTGATTGTTGGGACAACAGCACCTGGATTGTTAGACTTGCGAGCCACCCCAGTCGATGCTGTTTATCCAGGGGTTGAGATTCATGCCAACCTTGTGGCGGGTATCCTCGATGGCGTGATTAAAGAGCGTCCAGCTTGGGCAGGTGGTGCTGAGTTGGTGATCTTAATCATCATGACTGCGATTGTGCTGGTATTGATGCCAAGCTCGCCTTTATGGTCAACCTTGATGATCCTGCTGATGGCTGGCATGATTTTAGTGGGTAACTTATGGTTATGGCAAGAAAAGATGTTGGTGTTAAACTTAGCGCAACCCTTGGCGTTGTTACTGAGTTTGTATGTCTTTTACATGGTCTATGGTTTCTTCATTGAATCACGTAACAAACAGTTGTTATCACAACGCTTTGGACAATATGTGCCGCCTGAATTGGTAGAGGAAATGGCGGCAAACCCTGACAACTACAACTTTGAAGGGGAAAGCAAAACCTTGACGGTACTCTTCTCTGATGTGCGTGGTTTTACCAGTATTTCAGAAAAGTTACAGGCAAAAGAGCTGGCAGACCTCATGAATGCCTACCTTACGCCGATGACTCAGGTGATCCATACCTATCGTGGTACTATTGATAAGTATATGGGGGATGCGATTATGGCTTTCTGGGGTGCTCCTCTTACTGATGAACAGCACGCTAGTCATGCCATTGCTTGCTCATTAGATATGTTGAAACGTTTGGAATTGGTGAATCAAGATTTTGAAAAACGCGGTTGGCCACCCTTAAAAATCGGTATTGGTTTGAACAGTGGTACGATGACCGTGGGTAACATGGGTTCTGAGTTCCGTATGGCTTATACGGTGATGGGAGACGAGGTAAATCTAGGTTCGCGTTTAGAAGGGATTACCAAATCGTATCACGTCATGTTTATTGTGAGTGAAAATACTAAGGTGCTTGCGCCTGAATATGCGTATCGAGAATTAGATCGGGTGAGAGTAAAGGGTAAAGATCTCCCGATTACGATTTATGAGCCTGTGGGCTTGATCAGTGAGTTGAGTTTAGATTGCTCAGATGCCTTAGGTCGCTTTGAGGAGGCACTGCATGAGTATCGCCAACAACATTGGTCATCAGCGCAAGAAACCTTAGCATCACTCCTGCAACAGGAACCAGATCGTTATATTTATCAGCTTTATTTAGAACGAATCGAACATTATAAAAATAATCCACCGCCTACTGATTGGGATGGCGTTTATACCTTCACCACCAAGTAAGGTATTGCGGTAGGAAGTTAAGACGAGAAAGGATGATGGGTGTGACCAAATTACGTGTGTTGGGATGTAGCGGTGGTATTGGCTCGGGCTTTCAGACCAGTAGTTATTTGTTGAATGATCGCGTCTTGATTGATGCGGGTACAGGCGTTTCTGAACTCAATCTTTACGAAATGGGCAGAATTGATCATGTCTTGATTACGCATGCCCATTTAGATCACATTGCCTGTCTGCCTTTATTGTTGGATACCACTGTCACGCATCGTAAGGTACCAGTCACCGTTTGGGGCAGTCAAGCAACCATTGATAGCCTTAAAGCGCATATTTTTAATAATGTGATTTGGCCTAATTTTGCGATGATTCCTACCCCAGAACGTCCGTTTATGCGTTATGAGGTTTTGACAGACTATCAGTCGTTTCAGTTAGAGCGGGTTAGAATCACACCAGTACCAGTACCCCATACCGTGCCTACCTTAAGTTACTTGTTGACCAGTGCCTGTTCAGGGAAAAGTTTTATGCTGTGTGGTGATACGACCGTGAATGATGCGTTGTGGGAATACATCAACGATCAAAAAGACATGGTTGGCATTGCCATTGAGTCAGCCTTTAGCACCAAAGAGGAATGGTTGGCAAAATTGTCTAAGCATCTGTCGTCCAATTTGTTGTTGCAGGAAATCGAAAAAGTCAGTGATAGCCGTATTGTCATTTACGTGATGCACCTCAAGCCAGTACAGTTTGAGCAAATTTGCCAAGAGTTGGCGCAATATCAAGGACGTTTTGAAATTCAGGTCTTGTTTAAGCATCAAACCATCGAATTTTGAGTGGTTGTTGATGGGGTTGTTATTTTTTGAATTTTTACGGTTGATTTTGTGTTAATTTTGCGTTATTTTTGTGTTGGTTTACGAGAGGCTTTCCGATGAAACAAGCCATAATAAATGTTGCGATGGGATTGCTGTTGTCATTCAGCCCATTGATGTCTGTTACTGTATTGGCAGCTAATGAGATTGGTAAAGTGACCCATTTGTCAGGGTTGATGACCGTTGACCGTGAGGGTGCAACAGGTAAGGTGTTGAGTATTGATTCGGTGATCATGGAGGGAGACTTGCTCAAAACTGAGGAAGACTCTTTTGCGCGAATTAAGTTTAACGATAAATCGGAAATTGTACTTCGTCCCGAAACTGAGTTTAAGGTGAACGCACTCAAGTTTAATGCCGACAAGCCCGATGAAAATAAAGCGGATATGGATTTAATTAAGGGTGGAATGCGTGCGGTAACTGGATTGATTGGCAAGAACAATCCTGATGCCGTGCGCACAGGGACACCAACCGCAACCATCGGGATTCGTGGTACGCACTTTGGCGCGATGTTCTGTGATGGCAATTGTGGCAGTGTACCAACCGCTTCAGGCTCACCTCCGCCTAATGGCTTGCATACCGACGTGGTTTCTGGTGGGATTAGTTTGACGAATAGTGCTGGGACGGTCAATGTGGGAGCGGGTCAATATGGCTTTGTGGCGAACGCTGGTGCTATGCCTGTATTGGTACCACCCAGTCAGGGGGTTCCTGTGGTGATGCCACCGTCCATCAGTCAAAATAACTCGAACGGTCGTGGATTAGGAAAGTCAGGAGATACCTCATGCGCAATCCGTTGACTAGAGGGATAACATCAATCAGTCTTGCGGTTGCTTTGTGCTTAGGGGTGCAAATGCCAGTCTATTCAGCTGGGCAAACCTTTCCCATCCATCAGTTTAACATTAAAGGCAATGCCTTGATCAGTTCTGCGCAACTGCAAGAGATGGTTAAGCCCTTTACAGGCGAGCAGAGAAAGTATGGTGATATTCAAAAGGCCTTAGAGTTGATTGAAGCCACTTACCGAAGTTTGGGTTATGCTTCCGTGCAGGTGTATGTGCCTGAGCAAGACATTACCCAAGGTGAGGTTATTATTGACATTACGGAAACCGAAATCGACCAAATCATTACCGATGATGTTGAGATTTTTGATCGTGATAATCTGTTATACAGTATGCCGAGTTTGCAAGTAGGTTATTCGCCTAATAACATTGCCATTGCGCGTAATGTGTCTCTCGTCAATGAGAATCCTGCTAAAAAAGTCGAAGCCGTGATGGCAATGAGTGAAAAAGAAGGTAAGGTCGATGCTAAGATCAAGGTGAAAGCAGAGAAGCCTTTTAGTGTCACCTTCACAGGGGACAATACGGGTAATGCCAGCACGGGCGATTTCCGTGCAGGGACAACGCTTGCTTATGCCAACCTGTTTAATCGTGATCAGGTGATGTCTTTTTCCTATATTACCTCAGTGACGGCAAAGCAAGAGATACCGCCATCCTTGGAAACTCATACCGATAAGGTGGGCGTTTATGCGTTCAATTACCAAATTCCTTTATATGATTGGTCGAGTTCTTTAGGCTTTAGTGCGGTTTATTCCAATACCAATGCGGGTACGGTTATTATTCCAGGTGGTTCGTTAGGCTTTGCAGGGCA
This sequence comes from uncultured Piscirickettsiaceae bacterium, assembly GCA_964561185.1. GTDB lineage: Bacteria > Pseudomonadota > Gammaproteobacteria > Thiomicrospirales > Thiomicrospiraceae. The sequence continues at coordinate 882 of CAZLOM010000091.1, read as the reverse complement.
AGGCTTGATGTTGGGCAGTCGTTATGTCTATCAACTGCCCCGTAAAGGCACTTACAGTCAGAAGTTGACAGCGAATCTTGATTATAAACACTTTGATAACACCTGCTCCTTGGTCATCAATGGCTTGGCGTTGGGTTGCGGTAGTGCGGGTTTAGATACGGAAGTCTTACCCTTAACCCTAGGTTATTCAGGTAATATGTTAGACGCAGGTCGCATGTACGACATCGGTTTTAGCGTCAGCCATAACTTGGCGGGTAGTCCACAATCTCGCTTTGATGCGGTTCTGCCAGATCGTCATGCACCACGTGACTTTACCATTGGCAGAGCAAATGCAGGGGTCTTTTCTACCTTTGGGAAAAGTGATTGGCAATGGCGCGTTGGGGTACAAGGTCAATGGACAGAGACTGCTTTGCTTGCAGGTGAACAAATCGGTTTGGCGGGTGGCAGTAGTTTGCGTGGGTTGAGTGAACGTCAATTATCAGGGGATCGTGGTTGGGCAAGTGTGGTCGAAGTGATCAGCCCAGATGCTTCGGCTTGGTATGGCAAGGAATATGGCAATTTGCGTTTTGTCTTGTTTTGGGATCATATTTCGGGATATAACGTCAATCAGGTCGGTGATGGGGTTTCAGCGGTATCAGCAAGCAGTATCGGTTGGGGATTTCGCTATAACCTAGAAAAAAATATGACGATTAAGTTTGATTATGGTCGTGTAATCGAGTTAGATGTAAAAACCGTCAGTGGCGCAGTATCACCACTAAATGCTTTTTTAGACACAGATAGAATTCATGCCTCTTTCATGTATAAATTCTGATGAAAAGAGTGAAAAGATGATCAGCAAATACTTCAATCCCTACACCGATTTTGGGTTCAAAAAACTTTTTG
>CAZLOM010000090.1:0-7873 GCA_964561185.1 uncultured Piscirickettsiaceae bacterium | reverse complement strand
CAGTCGGCAGATAGATGACCATACCCTACTGATTCCATGGCGTAGATAGTGGTTGCTGATACCCTGAGGGTTAGGGTGCACTTCTTCCACGGAGAGAGACACAAAAAAGCCCCAAAACTGGGGCTTTTTGAGTGAACAACACAGGATCAGTCTTGTGACTTCAAACGGGTAATGCCCAACATTTTCATGGCATACTTCTGATAAATGGGTTCAGCATTACCATTTTTCATGTTACGAATGAAGTATTTTTCAAAGGCAATTTTTGCTAAGTGAACCCACTTACCTTGTTTTGCCCAAGTCAGGTTACGTGGTGGGATTTGTGGTAAGGCAATAAAAGCCGCGCCAGTGTCACCCAAGTCAGCCAAACAGATGGTATTCCATGTCGGTTCTTCTGATGGTTCTTGACCTTCCAATGCCAACTCGATGTTATGACAAATGGCTGTCACCATGCCTTCGATCATTAACCCCGTTTTTGGCGTGCCAACAGGAACAGGAGTTGCTTCTACGGGTGGAATTGCCACAACAACGCCTAAGCCATAGATATTGTGGTAGGTTGGGTTGCGGTTGAATTTGTCAATTTTAACCATGCCACGAGGGTTCACTAAGGCTTCATCAGCTTGTTGTAAGAACTTAGGACCTTTGAAAGCTGGCAACATCATCGAATAGCCAAATGGCAATTCATGTTGCTTGATCACATTGCCTTGCATGTCATGTTCATCAACATACATCTTGCCTTGTTCCATTTTGGTGACTTTGGCATTGCAAATCCAGTTGATGTGACGCTGACGCATGATGCCTTCTAACATACCTTTAGAATCACCAACACCACCCAAACCCAAATGACCAATGTAAGGTTCAGCTGTCACAAAGGTCATTTTAATGTCTTTACGAATCTTGCGCTTACGCAAGTCAGTGTCCATGATCATGGCATATTCATAAGCGGGACCGTAACAAGAAGCACCTTGCACGGCACCTACCACGATGGGTTGAGGATTAGCGCATAGTTTTTCCCATTCTACGAAAGCTTCATCTGCGTGATCTGTGCTACACACAGAAACGGTGCTACCACCATGACTTTTTGGACCAAAGCCTTCAATTTCTTCAAAGGCTAAATGAGGCCCAGTCGCTAAGATAACATAGTCATAATCGACAACCGAACCATCAGCAAGCAAGAGTTTGTTTTCTTTGGGTTGAATTTCTGTTACCGTGCCGTGAACAAACTCAATGCCTTTACGACCTAGCGGTACTTTTAGTTTGAAAGCAATGTCTTCATGCTTGCGCCAGCCGACACCAACCCACGGGTTAGAAGGGGTAAATTGGAATTCATCTAAAGCAGACACTACTTTTACTGTGTGTTTGTTGCCTAAATGTTTTTTAATGTCATATGCCATTGGTAAACCACCAATGCCTGCACCTACAATTACTACCGTTGCCATATCTACGTAACCTCTATTATCTAGGTAAAACTTAACTTAGTGACTAGCATTATAATTCTTTTGTACTTTTTACGGTAACTAAAAACCATCAATCATCGCTAATTATTTTTAGTCAGGAATTAAGTTAATTTATTACGTCAGTTGTCTCCGTTGTTACGCTGGTTTCTTCTGGCATACCGCTTTCTGGTTCATTGTCTGCTTCTTGTTCGCTTTCGGCATCAACCACCGCAACGCTGGCAAGCAGTTCATTTTCCGATAGATTGATCAGTTTTACACCTTGCGTATTGCGACTCAGTACAGAGATTTCGCTCACCCGTGTGCGAACCAGTGTTCCTTTATCACTAATAAGAATCAACTCATCCTCTGGTTTAACCATGACCGAGGCAACGACCTGACCATTACGATCGGAGGTTTTGATGGAGATCACTCCTTGACCACCCCGTCCAATGGTTGAGTATTCTTCAAGCTCTGTGCGTTTGCCATAACCATTAGCGGTTGCGGTTAAGAGGGTCATGCCCTCTTGGACTAACTGTAAGCTAATGATCTTGGCATTGTCTAAAAGGGTAATGCCTCGTACGCCACGCGCACCACGTCCCATCGCACGAACATCACTTTCTTTGAAGCGAATGGCTTTGCCATTGTCGGCTAAAAGCATCACCTCTTGTTGACCATTGGTAAGCATCGCTTGCACCAAGCTGTCACCATCATCTAAACCAAGGGCGATAATGCCTGAGGTTCTTGGGCGAGAGAAATCCATGAGTTCTGTCTTTTTCACGACCCCAGCTGAGGTTACCATAAAGACATAGTAACCCGCTTCAAAACTCTGCACAGGAAGAATGCTGGTGATCAGTTCATCCGCTTCTAAGGGCAAAAGGTTATTAATCGGGCGACCACGTGCGGTACGACTGGCTTGCGGCACATCGAAAGTGCGTAACCAATAGAGTTTACCTTTGTTGGAGAAGCAGAGTAGCGTTGCGTGAGAGTGTGCCACAATGACTTGCCCTACGTTGTCTGTTTCTTTAACCGATGCCGCGGCTTTACCACGTCCGCCACGACGTTGGGCGCGATAGTCTGCCGTTGGTTGTGCTTTGATGTAGCCGTCGTGAGATAGGGTTAAAATTAAATCCTCTTGCGGAATCAAGTCTTCACGTGACATATCTTGCGCGTTGTATTCGATTTCACTTGAACGCTTGTCGCCATATTGTGCCAACACCGCCACCAGCTCTTCGCGCACCACTTCGGTTAGTCTGACAGGGTTGCGCAAAATCTCAAGCAGGGCAAGCATGGTTTGCAAGAGTTCGCCATATTCAGCAAAAATCTTGTCCTGTTCTAAGCCTGTGAGACGTTGTAAGCGTAAGTCTAAAATCGCTTGCGCTTGCTCTGGCGACAAATAATAGCCATCTTCTCGAATGCCAAACTCTGCCGTAATGTGTTCTGGTTTGGTGCTGACTTCTTCAGCGCGTGTGAGTAGGTCTTGTACCTTGCTCGCTGACCAAGCACGTTCCAATAGACCTTGTTTTGCTAAAGGTGGGGTAGGAGCGCGTTTGATCAGTTCAATCATTTCATCCACATTGGATAAAGCAACGGTTAAGCCTTCTAATAAGTGCGCTCTGTCACGTGCCTTGCGTAATTCATAACGGCTACGACGCGTAACAACTTCACGTCTGTGACGAATAAAGTATTCTAAAATTTGTTTCAAATTCAAAAGGCGAGGCTGACCGTCAACAATGGCAACCATGTTGAAGTTAAACGCCGTTTGCATGGCGGTCATCTGATAGAGTTGGTTGAGTAAGACTTCTAAGGACTCACCGCGACGCACTTCAATGACAATACGCATACCGTCTTTATCCGACTCGTCACGTAAGCCTGTAATGCCCTCGATTTGTTTTTCCTTAACCATCTCCGCCATACGCTCAATCAGTCTTGCCTTGTTGACCTGATAAGGTAATTCTGTAACGACGATTTGGTTTTTGTTATTTTTATCTTCAAAATGTGCTTTGGCGCGAATGACCACACGACCACGACCTGTTTCGTAGGCATCACGCAATCCCCCAACACCATAGATAATGCCTGCTGTTGGAAAGTCTGGCGCAGGAACCTGTTGCATCAGGTCGGCAACGCTTGAAGATGGGCGGTCGAGTAGGGCGATGGTGGCATTAACCACTTCAGTGAGGTTATGTGGGGGAATGTTGGTTGCCATACCCACGGCAATCCCTGTTTGACCATTGATCAACAGATTGGGAATACGGGTTGGAAAAACGACAGGTTCTTGTTCTGAGCCATCATAGTTGGGTGCAAAATCAACCGTATCCTTGTCAATGTCGGCTTGTAACTCGTGAGCGAGTTTTGCCATACGCACTTCGGTATAACGCATGGCCGCTGGAGAGTCACCGTCAACCGAACCAAAGTTACCCTGACCATCAATCAACACATAGCGCATAGAGAAGTCTTGCGCCATGCGTACCATGGTGTCATAAACAGCGGTATCCCCATGAGGGTGGTACTTACCGATGACATCACCGACCACACGAGCCGATTTTTTATAGGCTTTGTTCCAGTCGTTGCCAAGCTCAGACATCGCAAAGAGAACCCGTCTGTGTACGGGTTTGAGACCATCACGAACATCAGGTAAGGCTCGTCCTACGATAACGCTCATGGCGTAATCTAGGTAGGATTGTTTCATTTCCCCTTCGAGGGATACACTAATGATCTCTTTGGCGATGTCTGACATGAGGCTTAATCCCAGTTAATGCAGTTGAATAGCAAGAAAATAAGGGATCATTTTACCATAGAAAGCCAGTCAATGCGTGCTTGATCGTCGGCTATTCTGCTACAAAATCCAACATGGCATCTAATCCACGGTAATTAAACACCGCATCGGCACTGGCTTGAACGGTGGGTTTGGCATGGTAGGCAATGGACAAGCCTGCTTCTTGCATCATCAATAGGTCATTGGCACCATCCCCTATGGCGATCACCTGATTCGCACCAATACCGAGGGTATCACAGAGCTCGAAGAGGAAGTCACGTTTGGCTTCTGCACCGATGATTTGCCCAATCACTTTGCCCGTCATGTTCTGATTTGGATCAAACGCCAGCAGATTGGCGCGGGTGAAGTCTAAGCCTAGACGTTGTTGTAGGCGATCGGTAAAAAAGGTAAAGCCACCTGATACCAAAGCAAAGCGAATGTCTTGGGCTTTTAAGCCTTGAATGAGTTGCTCCGCACCTGTGTTGAGCTGTAAGCGTTCGTGATAGACCGTTTCTAGGGCAGAGAAGGGTGTGCCCTTGAGTTGTTCTACCCGTGCGGTGAGCGATTGTGCAAAGTCTAACTCTCCACGCATCGCCGCTTCGGTAATGGCAGAAATTTGCGCCTTTAAGCCAAGGTGTCCTGCGATTTCATCAATACATTCAATGTTAATAAGCGTTGAATCCATGTCTGATAGCACGAGGCGAATGGCACTGGTGTCTAGGTTGTCGGGGATCAGGTTGAGATCACACGCCAGTTGGTTACGGAGTTGATTGAGCTTCTCTGCACTGGGCGTATCTCCTAACTCAAGTCGCCAGTGTTGCGCCGAGGGATAGGGTTCATTGCCGAACTGCTGGGTGAGGGTTGTTTGTTGTTGTTCACTAAGGACTGCTTGATGAATAATGAGGGTTGCCATGATAAAATGACTCCTTAAAAGTTAATACCTAAATATAAAATAAAAACACATAAAAAACTAATTTAATTTCGATACCATTTCTGCCATTCAAAAGAAAACGCATGACGTTCATCAATAGGGTGGGGGTGTCGAGATTCGCATTGCCATGTCTCATGAGACCAATCAGGAAACCAAGTATCCGCTGTGGCTAAACAGGTATCGACTTGTGTAATGACCAGTTCGTCAGCATCAGCGAGGGTTAGGGCATAAATTTCACCACCACCAATGACCCAGACAGTGCTAACAGCTTCTGTTGTCAACTTCTGTAAAAGTGCTGACCATTCAGAAGTTGTCTCAACCTCAGGATGAGACCAGTTTACTTGCTTGGTCAAAATGATGTTACGTCGATTGGGTAGGGGTTTACTGCCCAGTGACTCAAAGGTTTTACGCCCCATCACGACACAACCCCCTTGGGTGTTTTGCTTAAAAAACTTCAAGTCATCAGGGAGATGCCATGGCAGTTGATTGGCATAGCCAATGGCGCGATTTTTGTCTAAAGCGGCGATTAAGGCGATCTTAGGTTTAGGGTTCGGTATCATGAAATAACTCGTTAGCAATGCTTGTAAGTAATGATTGTGATAATGGTCGTAGAGTTTTGCATGATCACCCGTTTTTGACAAGTTTTTTCGTGTTACAATGCCGATTTCCTTCAAATATTTTAGGCTAATAGGGTAGTAACACAGGTGTCACAAGACTGCGCTCAACGTCTCACGAATCGTGCCATGATGATTCTTGCCTTGCGAGAACACAGCATTTCGGAATTAAAGCGAAAACTCTCCCAAAAATTGCCTGACTGTGCCGAACAGATCACATCAACGCTTACTGAACTTGAACAGTCGGGTTGGTTAAGTGAAGTTCGTTTTGTTGAAGCAAGTATTCGCAAAGCGGTTTCAGCTGGTCACGGTGAAATGCGCTTAAAACTCACCTTGAAACAACACGGAATCGCTGCCGATATGGTGACTGAGTTGCTACAACTCGCAGAGATAGATTGGTTTTCAGTTGCCAAACAAGCAAGGGAAAAGAGATTCGGTATTGAATTACCGCAAGATCGTCAAGAGATGGCACAGCAGGTAAGATTTTTGAGTTACCGTGGCTTTGACAGCGACATGATTTGGCGATTGTTAAAAAACGATTCCTGAGGTTGCGGTTAATGCGTCATGCCAAGTCGGTAATCCGACTTGGCAGAGGTTCTTGTGTTATTGGTTACGTCTTGAACGCACGCCTTGTGCCAATACTTCTAAGGCACTGAGCGTATCCTCCCAACCGAGACAAGCATCGGTGATACTTTGCCCGTAGGTTAAAGAACAGCCTTCTTTGACATCCTGTCTGCCTTCGACAAGATGGCTTTCTATCATAACCCCCATGATGCCTTGTTGTCCAGATTTCAGTTGTTCCGCAACATCTTCGGCTACGACCAACTGCTTACGGAAGTCTTTATTGCTGTTGGCATGAGAACAATCAACCATCAACTTGCTACGCACCTTAGCCTTGGTGAGTTTTTCAAGCGCGTCTTGCACAAAAGGAGCACTATAATTCGGTTGTCCATTACCGCCACGCAGAATCACGTGACAGTCATCGTTGCCTTTGGTATGAAAAATGGCAGAGCGTCCTTCTTTGGTCAGAGACATAAAGATATGTGGGCGTTCAGCGGCACGAATGGCATCAATCGCAATGGTAACATTGCCATCGGTACCATTCTTAAAACCCACAGGACAGGACAAGCCAGAAGCCAACTCTCTGTGCCCTTGACTTTCAGTGGTTCTCGCGCCAATGGCTCCCCAACTGACAAGGTCAGCAATATACTGTGGCGAAATGAGGTCTAAAAACTCCGTTGCCGCGGGCATCCCTAGGGTGTTAATATCAAGCAGTAGGCTTCTTGCTAAGTTTAAGCCTTTGTTAATTTGAAAAGATTCATCCAGTTCTGGGTCATTGATTAAGCCTTTCCAGCCGACCGTCGTGCGAGGCTTCTCAAAATATACCCGCATCACGATCAATAAGTCTTGTTTCATTGCTTCGCGTACTGCCAGCAATTTGGTTGCATACTCACGTGCCGCGGAAGGGTCGTGAATAGAGCAGGGACCAACCACCACCAATAAGCGATCATCCTCGCCTGTTAGAATGTCGTGAATTTGGCTACGTGTGTCATAAATCACACGAGACGCACGCTCATTGATAGGGTATTGGTTGTGTAAGGTTTGTGGTGACACGACTTCGGTCATACTGCGAATACGCAAATCATCGGTTGTATATTTCATAAGGAAAAGCATTACATCTGTTGAGTCAATAATGCCCTATATTATGCCATGTTATCGGTAATTAGGGTAGATGTGCAGGGCAATTGCATGAAAATTATGTTGACACAAGCCTCATAATTTCAGCACGTGTTGAGTGACGGTATTTTGTTACTATTTTCTTGGGCTGATGGAATTTCTAGGAGAGTCTATGAGATTGTATTACCGTCCTCTAAGGTCTATTCAAGGTCTATCAGGTGAGTTGGTGGCGTGGTACACACAAAAACGCTACAACGAGGTGTTTCCTGATCGGGTGATGGTCGTGATAGGGTGGCAACAAAAATAACCAACGAGGTTTTTCCCTGTCAGCACTGCCTAGCCAACAGGGAATCAACAGCATCATCAGGCGATAATTTTAGCCGAACATCAACAACATCCGACCTGAAAAAACTATACTGGTCAAGTAAAATTGTAGGAATATTTAAGCCGCTTTTAGGAGTTCCAG
>CAZLOM010000089.1:0-7880 GCA_964561185.1 uncultured Piscirickettsiaceae bacterium | reverse complement strand
CCCTGATTTCCGACAGCAACACCTCACTGATCACAGACCGATCTGCTTGCGCTAGCGTTTGTTGATAGCGATTAATTAACGTTTGCAAGGATACTTGCGCTAAGAAATCCTCGATCATGCTGGATAAATCATGCCATAATTGATGGGAAAGGCATTCCTGCCCTTGATGACAATTTCCTTGTCCACGACACTGACGTGCGTCTAGCTCTTCGTTTACTGAGGTAATAATTTGTTTGATTGTGACCTGATCTAAGGGTTCGGCAATAAAGTATCCACCACCAGGACCACGAACACTGCTTACCAAAGCATCTCGACGTAAACGGGTAAAAATTTGCTCCAAATAAGACAGTGAAATCCCCTGACGCATTGAAATATCTGATAAAGATACCACACCCTGATGCTGATGCAACGCAATATCTAACATTGCTGTTACCGCATACCGTCCTTTTGAAGTCAATCGCATCGCTTATACCTTTTACGCCATCAAACGCAGAATGTTCATTCTACCGATGCAATGACAGATAAGCAATACCTGACTAATTTGATCAGGTTTATTGATAGGTTGCAAGAAGCGACGAATCCGCTCAATTTAACCGCAGAGACTAGCCCGCTAATGATTGCTCAATCGCTTGCTTTAAGACTTCTGGGGTTGGGGGCTTAGTGACAAAACCACACATGCCTGCATTAAAACAAGCCTGTATTTCTGAATCATGCGAATTTCCTGAAAAGCCAATAATAGGAATCCTCATACCCATACCGTGCAACTGCTTAGTGACCTCAAAACCATGCAAATCAGGCATTTCTAAATCCATAAAAATCAGTTCGTAAGCACCGTTCCTTGCCATTTCAATTGCCTGAGCACCACTACCAGCCACATCACACTGATGCCCTAAGTTTTTGATCATACTCGACACTAAGTGTTGAATAAACGGAACATCATCTACCAATAACACCCGAGCCATCTACTACCACCTCCTACTACTTAACACATCATAACATGACACAAGATAACAACTTTGCTAACTTTAAGGACACAACTAAAAGAACACAACAGATCAGTATGATGAGTCTTACCGTTTTAGTCGTTCGATGGTTGCCAACAGATGCTCATCTAGGGTCAGTACCAACGCCTGAATCGCGACCTCATCTGCGCTGGGGATGGCATCTAAGAGTTGTTGGCAACTGTTTTGCACCCATTTTGCACAAATTGAAATACTCATTCCCATCAAACGACGTACATCCTGATCCAGTAAATCAAAGTCACGCAAGGCAAATGCCCGATGAATATAAGTCATATCCTTTTGAGCGAGATGAATAAAACTATCAATAACCGCTGAAAAATCATTTTCCAAAATATGCTTGATGACAGAAAAACATTCTAAGTCAAAATAGTTGTTTTCCATCTCTATCGGAATTTTCAGTACAAAACGACTGCCTTCCGTATAAGACTCATCTAAATACACCATACCCTGACATTCTTTTGCCATATTCAAGGATAAAGCTAACCCCATGCCCGTTCCTTGACCTTGAGCTTTGGTGGTAAAAAAGGGCATAAAAATTTTGTTTTTAATCGGTTCTGGGATACCTGGACCATTATCTGTGACACTGATCTCTAAAAAATGTTCATCAGGTGAAATGGTCGCTTGGATTTCTACCCTAGGATGAGCCGTGTGTTGTTCGTACATGGCATGTACGGCATTCATCACCAGATTCAACAAAATCTGAATAAAATTATTTTCGCTAATGACAGGCATCAACAAACGCACAGGTGTAGGAATATTGCTAACAATCGTCACCCGTTCTTTGTCCAAAAAATTAATCGATTTGAGTTGCAGATTAATCAGTTGCAGGACATTTTCAATGGCAGAACCTAACTGTACAGGATGACAAACGACCTTATTATTAGAGCGACTAAAACCTAGCAATCCTTGCACAATTTTAGAAATACGGGTTAATTCATCAATATTTTCATCAATCACTTCATGAATTTCATCGCCAATACAGAGTGCTTTCAAATACATCATATTGGCAAGCACACCACTGATAGGGTTATTGATTTCATGAGCAATACCAGCCGCCATAAATCCAATGGTATTCAATCTTTCTGCTTGAATTTCTTCCAGCGTTGACTCCTTGAGATGATCAAGAATCAACTCTAATCCCTTTTTTACCGTAAACGGATTGGCGACAAGCTGATCAGAGGTCTCTATCGAAGCACGCTGTTGATATTGTGATAAATAATGTTCATTAACCGCATCCTCAGTCATTCTCTGCGCACCACTGCGGTGCTTAATGACACGAATAAAGCTCTCAATTTGTTCAATCAACAAAATCTCTTCTGACTGCTCCTGCCACTGTACCACATAACCCACCCGCACGTCAGCCTGATCAAGCGGGGTAATGGTGATCTTAAAAATCAATCGCCCAATCGTCAGTGTTGTCGTCCAAGCAGAGCTTAAGGCTAATAAATGCTTACGAATCATGCTCATATTATTTGCATGAAAACAATCAATCGACACGCCTATTAACTGAGAAGCATCGAAGTGAGGAAGTTGGGTAGCAAATTCTTCTTGCGCCTTAACAAACATGTCATCTGCACTGTCATTGATAAAACGAATCACAAAATCGGCATCAACAAACATCAGACATAAAGGCGAAGTACGCAAATACTGATACAATAAGGGGTCAGTTAGAAGAACCTTCGTTACTGCTGGTTCATGAGTATTATGGATCGACATTCACTACCACTCCTTACTGCTCAGTTTTCTGCTGAGTTAACCAAGTCGTCACCTCTTGTAGCGTTAAATGATAGGCCTCATTTAGTTCTTCTTGCTCTTCTGGGGTAATGGCTTGATGTTCTCTTAATTTGTCATGTAATAGGGTAAGAATACTACCTAAACGCATCGCTTTAATACCAGAAACTGGACTTTTTAAGGCGTGCAATTTACGACGAATGGCCTCACATAAGGCATCGGATACTTCGCCCTTGGATTCAGCAAGTGTGACCACCTGAGGGATCAATGATGCCAACTCGGGTAAAACTTGATCCTGCAACATCCCCATCAACATCTGGTAGGTTGCCATATCTCCATCTAACATGGCTAATCCAGCCTCATAATCAATAACTGGCTCACTCACGTCACTGACAACCGCCATTTCTTCCCCAATAAGTAATGACACAGACGGTGTCTCTGAAACCGCTACCCACGGAAAAACACCTGCATACAATTCGTGCTTATCAATCGGTTTTGTGAGATGTCCTACCATACCAGCCAGTGCTGACTTTTGCTTATCTTCACCAAATACTGCGGCCGTTAAGGCAATCACTGGCAAACTAGGGAGTAACTGATGAATGCGTTTCGTTGCCTCAAAACCATCCATCTCTGGCATCTGTAAATCCATGAGCACCAGATCAAACTTTTCTTGCTGGATGGCTTCAATGGCTTTAGCACCTGAGTTAACGGTAACAGCCGTTAATCCAAACTGTCCAACCAATGCTTTGGCAATTTCTAAATTCATAAAGTTATCATCAACAATCAGCACACGTCCTGACAAACGCGCCCGCGGCATAACCTCACCATTTTGTCGCGATTTTAACGCTTGCATTTGCGCAACACTACAAGGAGCGACACGCAATCCAAACTTAAAGGTAGAACCTTCGTTGATTACAGAGTCAATTTCGATACGCTCACCGCCCATGGCTTCAACCAATCGCTGACTAATGACCAAGCCTAAGCCTGTACCGCCATACTGACGCGTAATGGAGTCATCTCCCTGTTGGAAAGCATGAAATAATTGTTGAATACTGTCCTGACTAATGCCAATGCCTGTATCTTTAACAATAAAACAAATACGATCTTCACCAACCAAACGCAACGCAACACTCACGCTCCCTTCTTTGGTAAACTTGATCGCATTACCAATCAGGTTGATGAGAATTTGTTGCAGTCTGAAATCATCGCCTAAATAGCAAGGTGCTAAGGCTGGATCTACTTGTGCTGAAAACACAATACCTTTGGCTTCTGCCATACTCGAAAACATATTCTCTAACGACGACATCAGTCGTTGCAAACAATAAGGCTTATTGACAATGGTGAGCGTGCCTGAATCAATTTTTGAGAAGTCTAAAATATCATTCACAATATTGAGCAACACTTGACTGGCATGTTTGATTTTACCAATAAAACGGTGAGAACGCTTTGTTTCTTGTTCATCCAAAGCGAGATCAGTAAAGCCAATAATGGCATTAATGGGGGTACGAATTTCGTGACTCATGTTAGCCAGAAAATTTGCTTTTGCTTTGGCCGCGGCTTCTGCCTTACGTTTTTGCAACATCAACTGCCCTGTCTGTTGCAGTAGCATGGCGGATTGATCGTATGCTTGGGCAGCGTGAATCGCCACACTTCCCTTAATTTGATTTAAGGCAAAAGACCACTCGTCATTATCACTGAGATGAGAGCGGTAGTTACCCTGACAAATCTCTTCAATACTTTTGATATGTTGCTCTGTTGGTTGAGACAATCTGAACAGCATAAATTGTAGCAATGGTAACACCATCATCAAGGTAATCAACATCGCCACTGCAATATAGGAACTTAAGTTGACCGAGGTGTCTAATAGAAAAAACCCAATGGCTACCTCTAATAAAATCATACTCGCCAACAGAAGATTGGGTTGTAGGTTAGCATAGCGATGTGACGATGGATAACGGATTTTATGAGCATTAACTGAAGCATATAGCGTTTCAGCCTGCATAATTTGTTCTGATGTTGCAGGATAGCGTACCGAAATATAGCCCTCTTTAATGCCATCAACAAAATAGGGGGTAACACTTGCCTCAACCCAGTAATAACGCCCATCTTGACGACGGTTCTTAATCACGCCAAACCAAGAACGATCTGCCTCTATGGTTGCCCAAAAGTCTTCAAATACCTGTTTAGGCATATCAGGATGACGCAACAATCGGTGATTGATGCCTAATAACTCCGCATCTGAATACCCAGAAGCTGTCTTAAAGGCCTGATTATATGAAACAATATTCCCAAGAACATCGGTTCTGGAGAGAATAACCATGTTATCATCTAGCGGATAGGCTTCATCTATAATGATCTGATTATTCATCGTTTCAATCCATTTCTAATGACCATGATAAAAAACAGAAACCCTCTGTTTAACCAACAGAGGGTATCGAGACTAGGGACAAATCAACCTAATACGCTGTACTTAGGTGACTTACGCTAATTATACATGATCTCAAGCATCGTTAAAAGTTTTGCCATTCAGTCGCTTGCTGATTGGGTGCTGGCAAACCTTTCGCCAAAACAGTCGAGTTAGTCTGCTGAGAGGTGCTATGTTTATGCGCACTGGATTTATGGACGTAATGCGCTGAACTACTCACCCCCGTTTTGAAAAAACTCATGTTATCTTTCAACTGCTTGGCTTCATGACTCAAGCTTTCAGCGGCTGAAGTGGTTGCTTCAACCAGCGCAGAATTTTCTTGTGTGACCTTGTCGATATCCGCAATGGCACGATGCACCTGTCCAATACCAATACTCTGTTCATTAGAAGCATTAGCAATTTCTTCAATCATGCCTGCAACCTGCTGAATAGAGCCCGTAATGCCATTGAGCATTTCGCCTGACTTTTCAGCCAACTGAGTGCCATTTTCAACACGATTCACACTGTCGTTAATCAGATCTTTAATGTCTTTTGCGGCTTCGGCGGATTTTTGTGCCAAGGCACGAACTTCGCCAGCAACCACAGCAAACCCACGACCATGTTCACCTGCACGCGCCGCTTCAACCGCCGCATTTAAGGCAAGCAGATTGGTTTGGAAAGCAATACCATCAATCAAGGTGACAATATCAGCAATCTTACTACTCGATTCACGGATAGATTGCATCGCACCAATGGTTTTTTGCATCACATCCACCCCTGCACCCGCCTGAAGCTGAACTTGATTGGCCAAATCAGCTACCTTATGTGCATTCGCTGTATTTGCCTGTACCGCTGATGCCATTTCGTTCATGGTCGCGCTGGTTTGCTCTAAGGCCGCGGCCTGTTCTTGAACACGCGCTGACAAATCAGAGGCACCACTTGACACCTGCGCTGCTGCCTCGTTTACCACATTAGACGCATCCATGGCACTCATCACGGACGATTTCACTTTTGCGGATGAGAAGTTGATGGCATTTTTCAAGTCGTGCAATTGACCCTTAAACATTTTTGCGGGTAACTCTTGCGTTAAATCACCAATGGCTTGTGAAGCAACGACCACACTAATCGCCTCAATTGCCCCTGCAATGTTACTCATTGAGTTGTTAATGTTGGCTTTTAAGGTTGATAACTCACCCTTAGCATCGGCTTTAACACGATCATTAAAAGAACCATCATTCATGTTTTGCATGACGCGATTGATTTCTGCAATGACATTATTTAATGAGCGCATGGCATTATTAGCATTGCTAATCATTGCACCATATTCACCGGGTGCTCCCGCAGTCAACTCGATGTGAAACTCTCCTTTATCTAGGTTAGACATCGCACTAGAAAGGCTAGACATCACCCCCGCAATGTTGGTTGCTGAGGCATTGATGCTTTGTTTCAATAATTCAAGATCACCTGTGTATGGGTTGGTGACACGCTTGCTAAAATCGCCATTTGACACAGCACTGACAACCCCGTTGGCTTCAGAAATTGCCTGCTGTAGTCTTTGCAATAAATTGTTAAGACGCTCACCCGCCACACCTAACTCATCACGATCAACAATGTTAATTCTTAAAGCAAAATTCTGCTCACGCTCAATTTGAGCAAGGGTATCAGCAAGTTTTTCGGTATTTTGCCCCATACGATTGCCAATTAAATGCGCAAGCGTAAAACCAATGATCGCTGTCAATAAGTTTACCAAGACACTCATGTTTAGGTTGCTGGCGTATAAATCACTGGCATTTTCACTGGTCTGTTTTGCATTTGTTTCCTTGAACTCTGATGCCAACATCATGAGCAAATCAATCTTATCAGCGATAGGAGCGGCTTCTGTGAAAAACCGATGCACTGAGGCTCGTTCGCCACCCAAGCCTGCCATAGATTCTTTGTTAGCTAGGGTTAGAATATTGTGATCCATCTGTTTGATTTCTTGAAAGGCTGAACGTATCTCAGCAATCCTTGCTTGACCATCAGCAGACTGAAATAAGGGAGCCGCCTTGTCAATGTACTCACCCGCACGACTTTCATATTGCTCCATCATTGCTTTGTAAATGGCAACATCAACTCGCGGATCAGTTTGTGCCAACATGATATTACTCAGCGCACGCCCCATGTAAACCAAAGCAAGGTTAGCCTCTTTAATGTAACTGATCCCCAACACTTCATTACGATAAAGATTTTCGGCATATTCATTCAGCTGGCTTGCATTTCTAACACCAAAAATACCAATCACAATCATGAGAATTTGCATCACGATGGAGATGGTTAACACCTTACCGCGCGTCGAATGATTGTACAACCATTGCATTGCCGTTTACCTCTTTATAAACTAAAATAAGCTAATACTAAAATTTGAAAGTCCTGCCATTCTTGACCAAA
Source organism: uncultured Piscirickettsiaceae bacterium (assembly GCA_964561185.1). Lineage (GTDB taxonomy): Bacteria > Pseudomonadota > Gammaproteobacteria > Thiomicrospirales > Thiomicrospiraceae. Next base: position 296 of record CAZLOM010000089.1, on the reverse strand, counting down.
GAGCATCATGCTGTCAAGAGAGACTGTTTAACGAGATGATTCTACCAAAATACCAAGTTCATTAGCAAAACCAATACCACATTCAGTATAAATCGGCCAACAGTGCAAAAACATAAGACTTTTTAGTAGGTTTGCGCTATTTATTTGCGTGAGTCAAGCACAGAACAAAACCTGACTCGAATCGCCATAACGAACAGGAATCACACCATGACCCTACAAAAACTTCCCATTGGGATTCAAACCTTCTCAACCATTCGAGAAGGCAATTATCTTTATGTCGATAAAACACATCTATT
>CAZLOM010000088.1:0-7960 GCA_964561185.1 uncultured Piscirickettsiaceae bacterium | reverse complement strand
TTTCACACGGAAACGAGCTGATTGCGCATGCGCATTCAAGCCTTCGGCATCGGCGAGTGTTCCTGCGATTTGACCGAGCGTATTCGCGCCTTCCGCTGAACAGAAGATCAAACTCGAGCGTTTTTGGAAATCATACACCCCTAACGGTGATGAGAAACGCGCGGTACGAGAAGTCGGCAATACGTGGTTCGGGCCTGCGCAATAGTCGCCTAAGGCTTCTGCGGTATAGCGTCCCATGAAAATCGCACCTGCATGACGAATGTTCGGCAACCAAGATTCTGGGTCTTCAACCGACAACTCTAAATGCTCAGGCGCGACATAATTCACCACTTCAGCCGCTTGCTCTGGGCTATCAACGAGAATAATAGCACCACGAGCGGTTAAGGCTTTTTCGATAATGGCTTTACGGGGTTGTGTCGGTAACAGTTTCTCAATCGAATCAGCGACCGCTTGAGCATGATCTTTATCCCAAGTGACCAAGATAGATTGCGCATCTTCATCGTGTTCTGCTTGTGAGAAGAGATCAACCGCCAACCAATCTGGGTTAGTCCCCCCATCAGACACCACCAGAATTTCAGAAGGACCCGCGATCATATCAATACCGACCGCGCCAAACACCATTCGTTTCGCAGTGGCAACATAGATATTACCTGGACCGACGATCTTGTCCACCACAGGAACCGTCTCTGTGCCATACGCCAAAGCCGCAACGGCTTGTGCACCACCCACGGTAAAGACACGATCAACCCCACCAATATAAGCCGCCGCTAACACCCACTCGTTGACCTGATCATCGGGGGTCGGTACAACCATAATCAGGGTTTGAACCCCTGCCACCTTAGCAGGAATCGCATTCATCAATACCGATGAGGGATAAGCCGCTTTACCCCCCGGCACATACAAACCTACCTTATCTAAAGGCGTAACCTGCTGACCCAGCACCGTACCATCTGGCTCGGAAAAATGCCAAGAGGATTGTACCTGACGTTCATGATAGCTACGAATACGATTTGCCGCGGTCATCAAGGCTTTTTGTCCGTCTTCCGTCAAACCATCAAACGCAATTTTTAAGCGTTCATGCGGAATTTCCAACTCAGTGGCTTCAGCAACGTGACGACGATCAAACTGATTGGTAAAACGCATTAAGGCTGAATCACCTTCGGTACGAATGGCATGAATAATTTCTTTAACGGTTTTTTCAACACGCTCATCAGACACAGATTCCCATGCCAACAACTGATCCATGTTTTGCCAAAAGTTCTGATCTTGAGTAGATAAACGACGCATAGCGTTTCTCCTTGTTGGTGATAAGGTATGTTCTAAAGGATACAAAGTCACTTAGGCTTGTGTGGTTAAACGGCTCAAGTCATCGACAAAAGCCTGCAATCGCCCATGGTGACACTTATAAGCCATGCTATTCACGACCAAGCGTGAACTGATGTCAGCGATATGCTCTGTTGGCTCTAACCCATTGGCACGAAGCGTATTGCCTGTATCAACAAGATCAACAATACAATCTGCCATACCGACTAAGGGGGCTAACTCCATTGAGCCATAGAGCTTGATTAAATCAATCTGTTCGCCTTTGCTGGCAAAGTAATCACGCGCAATATTGACATATTTTGTTGCCACACGACGACGATGCCCTTTCACTTCAGCACCCACCTGAGCGGCAACCATCAAACGACACTGAGCAATATGCAAATCCAGCAGTTCAAACTGATTTTCGCCACCAAACTCCATCAACACATCCTTACCCACCACGCCCATGTCGGCACCGCCATGCGCGACATAAACAGGCACATCGGTTGCTCGTACTACCAATAATTGCAAGTCAGGGCGAGAAGTTGGAATAATCAACTTACGGGTGGTGTCTAAATTCTCTAGCGGTACAATACCCATGCTTGCCAATAAGGGCAAGGTATCTTTCAAAATACGACCTTTAGATAAGGCAAGTGTCAACATAACGATTCCTTTTCTTTCTGTTTGCGACTTCGATCACTGATAGTTCGTTACTGACAGTCAGTTTACGAAGCCTGTCGCTGAATCAGCGCACCAATACGATTAAACTTTTCTTCGACCTGTTCATAGCCGCGATCAATATGATACACACGATTGATGACCGTTTCTCCTTCGGCCGCTAATGCCGCCAAAATCAAGGAAGCGGAAGCACGTAAATCAGTTGCCATCACCTCAGTGCCATACAAATGATCAACCCCTGTCACCAAAGCCGTGTGTCCATCAATGGCAATGTCTGCGCCCATACGCGCCAATTCGGGAACGTGCATAAAACGATTCTCAAAAATGGTTTCTTTGACATGAGAAACGCCTCGCGCCAAACAATTCATCACCAAAAACTGCGCCTGCATATCGGTGGGAAAAGCTGGATAGGGCATGGTCACAATGTTGACAGGCTTCAACTTACGCCCCGTCATGTCCAAACGAATCCAATCTGCGCCTGTTTCAATACGTGCGCCCGCTTCTTCAAATTTGAGTAAAACGGCTTCTAAATGGGTTGGGTCTGCTTGTTTGACCGTCACATCACCGCCCGTGACTGCCGCGGCGGCAAGATAAGTCCCCGCTTCAATGCGGTCAGGAATAATACGGTAATGAATCCCCGCGAGATGCGTTACCCCTGTGATTTTGAGCGTTGAGGTGCCAATGCCTTCGATTTTCGCGCCCATCGCATTTAGGAAATCAGCTAAATCACTGACTTCTGGCTCGCGAGCGGCATTCTCCAGAATGGTTACGCCCTCAGCTAATACTGCCGCCATCAACAGGTTTTCTGTCCCTGTCACCGTAACCACATCCATATAGATATGTGCGCCTTGCAAGCGTTCTGCTTTTGCCAACACATAGCCTTTTTCTACATGAATCTCTGCACCCATCTGGCGCAAACCTTCCAAGTGAATGTTGACAGGACGTGAACCAATCGCACAGCCACCTGGTAAGGAAACCTTCGCTGAACCATGTTTTGCCAACAAAGGCCCTAAGACCAAAATAGAAGCACGCATGGTTTTAACCAACTCATATGGGGCTTCGTGACTGTGCAGGTGCGTGGTATCAATCTCTACGGCAAGCTTATCATCTACCGTAATTTGCGCTCCCATGGTCGCCAACAACTCTAAGGTCGTGGTGACATCGCGAAGATGTGGCACAGCGGATAAGGTTACGGGTTCATCCGCCAATAAAGTGGCTACCAAAATGGGCAAGGCGGCATTTTTGGCACCTGAAATATCCACTTCTCCACGTAGCGGTACACCACCTTGTATCACCAATTTGTCCATGATCAAAATTCCTTATGTTGGCTGTTTTAGGTTAAGCACCGACTTCTTGCTGTGTTTTCGTGGTCAAAGACAAGGCATGCAAACTGCCGTCTGCCAACGCTTGCTTAAAATACCCCTGAATTAAACGGTGTCTTGCCAATAATCCTTTACCTTCAAAAGCACTGCTGACAATGGTTAACGCAAGGTGACAATCCTGTCCTGCAACCTCAATCTGTGCATCAGGTAAATTTTCCTGAATCCGAGCCACTACTTCTTGTTCTGTCATCACTATTCAACTTTATACTATCAAACCAAAAAACCGATAAAAAAATGGATAAAATACATTCTCGTGCCATGAAAGCAATCAACGTCTTACTTTCCAACCACCTTGCAACAACCCAATACAAACCGCTGTTAGCAGGAGTGCAAATGCTAATGTTACCGCAAAATCGAGCCAAGGGGAAACATCCGATACGCCTAACATTCCAAATCGAAAACCATCAACCATGTAAAAGAAAGGGTTAAACCAAGTGAGCGTCTGCCAAACCTCAGGAAGCGCGTGTACGGAATAAAACACACCGCTTAAAAAGGTTAGGGGTAAAATCACAAAATTTTGAAAGGCGGCAAGATGATCATATTTCGTTGACCACAGCCCTGCTAAAAAGCCCATTGCCCCTAACACAAAGGTGGTCAACAAGGCAAACAGAAGCGTCCAAGCAACCGAAGCAATGGTGATCGGTATCCACCACACGGCGACAAAGCCAATCGCCAAGCCAACCAACAGCCCTCGCACAATCGCCCCAATCACAAAGGCTGTATAAATCTCTGTCGCGGTCAGCGGACTGAGTAAGAGCAGATCAAAATTACCATACATTTTGGACTGAATCAGGCTTGACGAACTGTTGGCAAACGCATTTTGCAACATCGCCATCATCATCAATCCCGGTAATAAAAAAAGATCGTAATTCACAGCAGATTGTGTTTGCGACACACCGCCCAAAGATAACACATGACCAAAAATCAGCAAATAAAGTAGCGTAGAAACCAAAGGCGCGAAAATGGTTTGCACCGACACACTCATAAATCGCCCGATTTCTTTACGGCAGAGCGTCATCATTCCGATGGATAAAGGCAGTTTCATACCGATTTCTCCGTGGTCAATGAGCGGAAAACATCTTCTAAACTGGCTTCCACCGAGCGCAATTCAGTGATGCTCACGCCAGCCTCAGCAAACCACTGAGTCAGATGCAAACGCTCATCACTGGCACGTGCCAAACGTAGGGTTAAGAGATTCGCTTGCTGACGATGTACCCTACTCTGCACGGTTTCGGGCAGTAAACTCGGCAGATGATTCACCCGCACTTCCACAAACTCCCAAGGATGAGATAAGAGGAGGTCAGCGGTTTTTTGTTGTGTCAACAATTGTCCATCACGCAAAATGGCAATCTGCTCGCACAGGGTTTCCGCCTCTTCGAGATAGTGGGTGGTCAAAATAATGGTATGACCCTCAGCATGTAATTCACGCACAAAATCCCACAACCCCAAGCGAAGTTCAATATCGACCCCAGCCGTAGGTTCGTCTAATACCAACACGGGCGGTTTATGCACCAACGCCAAGGCGATCAACACCCGTCGCTTCATGCCACCAGACAATTGGGATAGGTTCGCGTGACGTTTTTCCCACAGGTTCAAACGATTCAGAAGATGGTCAATCCACACCCACTGCGCCTTACCCAAGCCAAAATAGCCTGCCTGAAAGCGTAATAAATCCTGTATGGAGAAAAAAGGTTCGTTGATCAACTCTTGTGGCACCAAACCCAACAACTGGCGTGCGTGAGGATTGCGAGGGCTCACCACTTCTCCCATCAAGCGAATCTGCCCAGAATCAGGCGTAACCAACCCCGATAAAGCTCCAATTAAGGTGGATTTTCCTGCACCATTAGGGCCTAGCAGACCAAAAAAACTGCCTTTTGGAATGCTGAAGGAAATGTCATTCAATGCCTTCAAACTTCCAAAGCCCTTGCTTACGCCCTCAAAAACCACTGCGGATGCTTCAGTCATGATGCACTCCCTCATGCACCACTTCAAAGAACAAATGCTCAACATCGTATAAAGACAACAATGCACGAACAAAATCAGAAATACCCGACAACAACAAGGTTTGCTCAATGCTGGCACGCAAGGCGACCAACAAGGCAATGAGACTGCTGTCAATCTGTGTCACCTGCGTAAGATCAACCCGTTGAACGCCCTGCCAAGCCGCTAACGCTGACCAAACACGAGCGACCTGATCAGCCTGCCACACACCACGCAAGGTCAAACACGCATCGGCATAATGCCATTGAGGATGGTCATCTAGCAGTTTCATAGCGATTTGGCTTGCGCCTGCATATTGGCAATCACCGCTGGCAAGCCTTTGCTTTCGATTTCTAAAGCATAGACGGTACGATAGTTCAACAACAAACTAATCCCTTGAATCTCAAGATCATAAACTTTCCAAGAGTCACCATTGGGCAAGAGTCTAAAAACCACAGGTACTGCGTTACCCGTTTTTTCGACCACCGTCACAGGAACTTCGACATCCCCTTTACCTGATGAGCCTTGACGCATCTCACCCATCATAAGATGGTCTATTTGTAACTTCAAAAAACTACGCGCATAAGCATTAATTAACAACTTTTTGAAAGCATCCACAAAAGCTTTTTGTTCTTCTGGGCTGGCACTACGCCAATAAGATCCCATCACAAAACGCGCCATTTTGGTCACATCAATATAGGGAAAGACCAACCGCTCTGCCAACGCCTGTACTTTTGCTGAATCCTGTTCCAACTGGCTACGTTCTTTTTCCAGCGTTTGCATCAACTGTTCTGAGACCAACTTAACCTGTTGTGCTGGGTCTTTTTCAGCAATTTGTGCGTGCAGACTCAAAGAAACCGCACATAACGCGGACACCAACCAACGAGCGACGGTTTTCCCAACATGCGTTGACCTAGTTAGATATTTCATAAATTACCCCTTGTGCTAAGACCAGTCATGCCAGCCCAGTGATTTTTAATGATGGAAACAATGTGAAACAAAATGAACCTATATGGTGAACCATGGCGGTGAACCAACACAAGCAGTCAGGGTTATTTTTCAGTCAACTTAACCAAAAACTGACCAATGAGTTTTTCCAACACCATGGCTGGTTGTGTATGCACAATATGTCCACCTGCGGTGAGCACTGTGTCATCGCCACCAGCTTCAATACCGATGTATTGATCGCCCAATAAACCTGAAGTCAGAATACTGGCTGATGCGTCGGTTGGAATGCTGTTGAATTGTTGATTGATGTCGAGGGTAACAATTGCCTTAAAGGTGTTTTGATCAAGGGTGATACTGCGCACACGCCCGACAACAACCCCACCCATCGTCACTTTGGCACGAGGTTTTAAGCCACCAATATCGGTAAACATAGCCGTGATCGGATAGCTATTACCATCCTGCATGCCTGCTAATTTTCCAAAATTACTGACCTTTAGGGCAAGAAATAACCCTGCCAAGAGTGCGATGATGACTAAAAAACCCACCATCAACTCCATATTACGCGTTGCTTGCATCTGGCTTTCCTAAGATTACGAGAATAAACTTTAACACGTTATTATACCTGAGTCTGACTCAAGTGGGCGGAGATGATGACAGGTTTTTAATGATTTAATGATAACGAAGCCAATCTACTGGAAAAAAGAGTGCGTTAAAAGGGAATGTCTTCCTGATCAAACCCCGCTTCCGTATCAACAAGGTGCGCTAAATTGGTCGTCTGAATGGGTTCAGTCGTAGCGGTATCGCGACGATCCGCACCACCACCCAACATCAGCATCATGCCTGTCATGTCTAACACCACTTCGGTGCTATAACGCTCAATGCCTGCTTGATCTTGCCATTTTCGCGTTTGCAGCTTGCCTTCTAAATAGACTTGACTGCCCTTACTCAAATACTGACCCGCAATATCTGCCAGTTTGCCAAAAATCACCACACGATGCCATTCCGTGCGCTCTTGTTTCTGCTTCGTCTGTTTATCCAGCCATTGCTCGCTGGTTGCCACACTCAACTGCGCAACAGACTGCCCGTTTTTGGCTTGACGAATCTCAGGATCCTTACCCAACACACCAACCAGCATGACTTTATTCATTCCGCGCATGACTATTTCCTTATACCCATAGACCAATATTAAAGTTGATTATTTGATGATGTTTCAACAAAAAATCGTCACAGGCATTATGGAAAAAAGGACAACAACTTAGGGTTATTCTTATGCTCGAAGGATAGTATGGACATCATCGGTTACATGGCAATAGCCGTCATTAACACTTCGTTGCTGATGTTGATGTCGAGCGTTAGACTGTCATTTTCGATAGAAGCCCGCGAATAGCCCGCCGCCAACAACCGCTTTTCTACTTCTGTATGAAGCACATCTAACGGAATTTTAGAAGTTTGTGCTGAAACAATGTCTAAACTAATGTCCTTAAAAAAGATGGTCGTTTTATTGCCATTTAAGAAATCGACTTGTAACTCGTACTCGCCCTTCTGCAAGCGTTGTTGCAGTCGCTCAATAGAACGCTCAATGTCTCGCTTTAAGCCTTCCTTAAACAAAGACACCACCATCAACTTAACGGTTTTAATATCCAAAATATCAATCATCACACTTGCTCCAA
>CAZLOM010000087.1:0-8038 GCA_964561185.1 uncultured Piscirickettsiaceae bacterium | reverse complement strand
ACTCAAGGGCCACAAGCGTGTACCTGAACCACCGCAAAGGAGAATATTAATCATCTGATGCCCTCTTTTATGAATCCATCAACGCAACCAACCGATGAATCGATTGCTCCCATGACCATTGACTCGCTTGGTTGACAAGTTCTGAGCGATATTGAGCGTAATGAGAACCTTTTTTACCACCTAATTCAACCTGCTGACTCATCAAACCAACCAAAGCATCTTCATCTGGTACATGCCATGCCATATTGGCTAAACCACCCAATGTGCCACGATACCCTACAGAGGCTATTTTATGGATACCCGCTAACCCAGAAGGGCAAAAATCATCCGTAGCACCACCTGAAGTCACAATCACTGGCGTACCAACTGCCATCGCCTCCAATACAGGCAAATTAAACCCTTCAGCACGATATGGAGAGACATAAACATCTGCCAGATCATACAATGCTCTCATCTTATGAATACTTTGGTTTGCCTCTAGCAGAATAACCGATTTGATAAACTGTTCCGTGATTAACTTAGGATGACTGGCGACTATTTTTTTGATTTGATCTCTCACCGATACGCCATACAACGCGCCAGAATCCTTAAGAATTAATTTAGTATTAGCATAGCGTAAATTAACCCTAGCAAAGGCTAATAATAACAAATCGATACCCTTATTCCAAAAAGGCGCACCAACATTTAAAAATACAACATCATCCTCCTGAAAAGATAACCCTGTACGATTACGATCCCTAACATCATCACTTAAAGGCGAAAATAATTGAGTATCAACACCATGTGGCAACAACTGCACCTTATGGGGATCAAAGCCATAGTCAAGCACCCGCTCTCTTGCCCAACGAGATGGTGCAACAATACAATTATCGCCCGTGGTAAAAGCCGATTTAGCAACAAAGTTACCTGTTGTAAAATTCTCCTTCAACATGCCTGTTTCAGTTACCATAAAGGTCATGGTTTTAGACATCCCTGCGATCGGCTCTAGCGTAGGATGACAGATTTGAAAGGTCACATCGACTGAATCTTCTGTACAATCTTTCAATGCTGAGATTAGGTTCTGCTCGTGCTCAGCAAAACCAGAGGAGTTTCCTAAAGCAGACCATTTCGGTAACAATGGCATATCTCTATGAAATAACGTCATATCAGGATAGTGCTTCAATAACCCCAAAATATGATGCTGATTGACCATTGCGAAAGAATGACTAATGCCACGCCATCCCTTAATTAACACTTTTTTTGACACGCTAACCTCTCCAACAGCATATAACAATAAGACCCGTTTTAGTTAGTCCGATTCGTCCACAACACCCCACTTAAGGTTCCCAGCCATGCTTCATCCAGCTTTGCCGAGACGGCATAGAGCTGACACAGGTAATTGACCATCATCATACTTGCCTTAAGAAAATCTCGCTGGTTGGCATGAAGCTTTTCCTTAGCCCGTTGCACCTCTAGCAAATTACGTAGCCCTAAACGATAGCTCTCTTCCGATAACTCAAGATACACCTCACCAGAACTAATCGCCTGACGCAAGGCAGATAACTGCTCCTTGCTGCTTTCTAAGCCTGCGCGTAACTCCTGCACACGTTTTTCAATCTCTAGGGTTTTGATACGCATTTCCTGCTCTGAAGCACGAATCAGTACGGTTGCTTCTCGCCGACGAGAATCGTTATAACCGCTATCATACAAGGGCATACTCACCTGCGCATACAGATATTGGTTTTCGCCCGCCGTATAAGAACTGCCACCTTGTATCTGCCCATATTGCAATCCTGCCTGCACCACTGGCTTGCTTTCCGCCTTGCGTACCTCTAGCTCACGACGGGCAATGTCAACCGCCTTTTCCGAGAGAGACAACTCCAAACTATCTGACTTTGCAATGCTCAACCAATCTTTATTTGCCAAAAAACTGGCTACCCACTGCTCTTCTGCCACGTGTAACATCGGCAAACGCTCAGGCAGTTTACGTCCAACCATCTGCTCCAACCCATGTCGCTGAGTCTGCATGGCGAGGGCATCAGCCAACTCACGCGCCTTAGCATTATCGACTTCCGATTTGGCACTAAATAAGTCAACCTTACTGGAATAGCCCAGCTTTAATGCTTCCTCTACCTGATTCAAGTTTTTTATCGCCGTCTCCGATTGAAACTTGGATAATTGATACGACTCTTGCGCCATCAAGGCATTCAGATAACCCTCGACTACCCGCATGGCTAACTCAACACGCTTATTATTCAAATTTAGCTTGGCGTAATCGATTTTAATTAAGGATTGCTCCAACAACTCACGCTGTCGTGGTGAGTACAATGGCTGAGTGACGGTGATTGTTTCGTTACTGGTGTTCTGCTCTGTTGAACGATTGACCCCTTGAACGCTATAACGCTGCCAACCAGCCATCCCCGAAAGGTTCGCCTGCACGCCTAACTGCGATTCGGCTTGGTTTTTCTGCTCAAGCTGGGCATCCATTTGAATTTCTACCAAGGCAAGACGAGCGTCATTGGCTAAAGCATCACGAAAAGCATCGACCAAGGTATAAGTAGGCTCATGCGCACTGACCGACTGAACAAACGAAGCAAACACTAAGATCAATAATCCAACCTGCGGAAACCGCACTCTCTTTCTCATGCTTTTCTCTCTTTATTTTTGAATGCCATCATCTTCATTAAACGCATACATCGCCAACAATTGAAAGGGTCGAATAATAAAATTAAGCAAGGTTCTTTCTCTGGTTTTTAAGAAAACACTTGCGGGCATACCGGGTACCAACTGCCAACCCTGCTTTTCTAAGGTTTCTACCGATGACTGATCAATACTCACCCGAGCGCGATAATAGAGCTTACGGTCAGTCTCATCTGGTAAGGCATCCGCACTGATCGACAGCACTTCACCATACATCACAGGCACAAAGTTCAGACGAAAAGCGGTAAACTTAATCTCAGCCTTCTGACCGATAAACACTTGATCCACATCGGTAGGTTTAATTTTGGTCATCAACATAAACTCATTAGCCGTCGGCACGATCTGCATAATGGTTTTCCTACCCTCAACCAAGGCTCCCTCAGTGGTGACATCTAAACCAACCACGCGCCCACTCTCAGTCGCCACAATATCCAAACGATTCAGTTCGTCTAATAACGAGGTGCGTTGATAAGCGGTCTCAATCATCTGCCCTTGATAGGTCTTTAACTGCTCTGAAATATCTTTTGAATGCTCTTCAACACGCTGTGAGGCAATCTGTTGTGTTTCTAAAATAGATTGCGCTAACCGCCCTAACTCTGCCTGACGTGAGGCAATCGATCCCTCCAAATCACTGAGCTGACGCTGTAACTCTCTCACCTTGACCTTATCGGTCAACTGTTTTTCATAGAGTTTTGTCCAATCTTGCAAATCCTGTTGTAACGAATTTGCACGTGACTGTTCTGAGGTAATGATTTTTTCCAAGCCTAATATTTGTTGCTTAACCTGTGCTGTACGCTTTTGATATACCGTCCTTTCATCAAGAAAAGCCTGCTGGCGAGCATTAAAGAGCATTTCTTGCGTCATAAAATAGTCGCTTAAATCCTGTTCCTGATGCAGTTTCTGCACGGCATCTGACCAACCAATGGTTTTTTTGTTATCACGTTCGGCATTTAAGCGATCAATACTCACCATTGCCTCTAGCCAACGACGACTCACAATGTCTAGTTGAGAACGAATCTGCACATCCGACAAGCGAATCAACACCTGCCCCTTTTCAACCAAATCCCCCTCTTTCACCAACAATTTGGCAATAACCCCACCAGTGGGATGTTGTACCACTTTATTGACCACCTTGGTCACTACCTTGCCTTCGGTGACAATGGCCGACTTTAATGGCACCAGTGCTAACCAGACAAAAAAGCCAAAGAACATGACTAGGGCCACGAGATAGCCTAAGCGTTTGTAATAGTTCACCTCGTAGAGCAACTGACGTACACGCTTTTCAGCTAACTTATCTTGAGAAAACTGACTCATACAGAATATCCTTTCATACCGTGCGATTGCTCACCATTAACCAGCCTGCAACCGATTTAACAGTTGTTGACGACTTTCAAACAGTTGCACAACGCCTAACTGTAACTGCAACACATAGTCGGTATAGGGCAACAGGGCATATTGATGGGTGGAAATCACAATGGTCGATCCCTGTTGTCGCAATGCTTGAATCACCCCTAACAATGCCTTTTGTCCTTGTTCATCGAGATTGGAATTAGGCTCATCTAAAATGACAAAAGCAGGAGCATCATAAATGGCTCTGGCTAAGGCAAGTAACTGCCGTTGTCCCCCCGATAGCATTAACATCCCATTGCCAACCATCGAATGATAGCCTTCCTTAAGGGTCATGACAAAATCATGGATTCCAACCAACTGAGCGGCAACAATCATTTTGGCATCATCTGGCTCACCAAAACGACAGATATTATCGGCAATACTGCCCTCTAGTAAACGCACATCCTGTGAGACATAACCAATATCACGCGCCGCCAGTCGATTTAATGGCACACCGCCAAAGTGAATACTGCCTTCTGTTGGGATGAGTAAACCAGCGAGGGTACGAATCAAGGTCGTTTTTCCTGCACCATTGGCACCCAAAATCACCAAGCAACTGCCCGCGGGCATCGCAAAATGAAGTTGCTTTAATAAGGGCTTCTCAACCTCCCCTGTCAGCGTCACCGAAACGTGATCAACCGTCAGCCCAGCGTGTCGATCTTCGATCGCTTTATTCTTAGCGAAAATACGCCGCTCCGACATCAACTCTGCCAAACGCTCAAAACCATGTTTAATGTGCATCAGATGCTTAAGGCTACTACCGAGCATATCAATGGGCATGATCACGCGCCCAAGCAATAAGCCAGTTGCCGCCATCATACCTACGGTTAATTGATTCTCAATCACCAAGTAAGCACTTGCCGCCATAATCAGTGGCATAGACAAATAACGGAAATTTTTGGAGACACTGTACCAGATGGCGAGCTGATCATTGGCACGAAAGTGACTGCTGGCACTTTCATTATAACGCTTGTACCAACGGTCTCTCGCGCCCTCGTACATTCCCATAGACTTGATGGCTTCAATACTACGCAACTGAGACAACAACTCATCATTCGCCTTAAAGGTTAATTCATGCCCCTTCTCATAGTCATCATGAACAAAATGATGATTGGCGTAGGAAATCAACAGGCTAAACACCACCACCACCAGCGCAAAGACAGCCAACTGCCAAGCAAATAACCAGAGCACAATAAAGTAGATAGGCACCCACAAGAGATCAAACAAGCCAAACATGGCTTCGCCTGAAATAAAGGTACGCGCCATATTCAGCTCATTGATGTATTGATCTGGGCTTTCTATCTTGCCATCAGCCGCTTTCACCAACAACGCATCGTAAAGTTTGGGATAAAAAATACCCTCTAGGCGAAACGAAAGTGCCGCCATCACGCGACTGCGGGTAAACTCCAGTAGCCCCATCACCGCAAACATCCACAGGAGAATGATGGTCAAAAAGAGTAAAGACTCCATACTACGAGAAACAAAAACCTTATCCGCAATCTGCATCATGTACCAAGGCGATGCCAAAAAGAGCAGGTTAATGATCAAACTGACGAAAAAAACAAAGAAAAGTTCCCTTCTGAATAAGCGAAACACTGCAAATATCACGATTGACCTCCCTCGGCTGGTGGAACCCCAAGATAGGTGACGGTACCGCGATTGAGCATCAATACCTGATCTGTTACCTGTAGCACACGCGAACGATGCGAAATGACAAAAACGATACTACCAATCGACTTAAAAAACCTTAATGCCTGATTTAATCGAATTTCACCCTTTTCGTCCAAATTCGCGTTAGGCTCATCTAGCACTAACAAAGAAGGACGCTCAAAATAGGCACGTGCCAAAGCAATCTGCTGTCTCTGTCCACCTGAGACAACGTGCCCCTCTTCAAAACCGACCTGAGTATCATAGTCGAGCGGCAGTTGCGTAATCCATTGATCAACGCCCGCCAATAGTGCCGCTTCAGCAACCCGATCCATGTCGATAGGCTCCTGAAAACGGGCAATATTTTGCGCAATGCTACCCGAGAGCAGCTCGATATCCTGTGGCAAGTAGCCAACATAGCTTCCTAAGGCATTGGCATCAAGGGTTTTTAATTCAATATCATTGACCCGTAAACTGCCATGGGTAATGGTCCAAATCCCCAATAGTAAGCGAGCAAAGCTAGACTTTCCAGAACCACTGCTTCCCATGACTGCCCATATCTGACCACTGCTTGCCTGCAAGGACACACCTCGAATGAGAATCGCCCCTGTATTGGGCGACACATAGCCTACCCCATCCATCTGGATTTGTTGAATGGGCTGACTGAGAATCATCGTCTTTTGGCTTTCATCAAGACCATGTTCCATGAGCAATTTTTTTAAGCCAAAAAAACTCGTCCATGCCATGATCATGGTTTTCCAACCAGAAATACTCATATCGGCAATGGCAATGACACGCCCCATTAAAATCGATGAAGCCATGACCACGAACACCGATACAGGCTCTCCCGTAGGCGATGGGTTCATGGAAATATAGGCACCGATCCCCATCATACCCATTGGCGTAAGATGGCGCACCACTTTTGAAAAATTGGCAATCTTGGCATAGATCACCAGTTGTTGATTTTGATGCACCAAGGATTGCAAAAAGGATCGTAACCATCGGTGATACAAGCGTTTTTTCATCCCCATCACCAGCACAGAATCGGCCGCCAACATATGCGCATTTAACTGCTGGGAAGCAATACCGCTGGCTTCACCGTAGGCTTTTAAGGCTTTATTGGTATAAATATGGTCAATCACCGTCAAGCCTGCCACCAAAGATACCGCAAACAAGGTATAGACAAAGAATAAAGGCTCTAACACGAGAATGGCAATCAAAAACAAAGGCAAAAATGGCAAGTCTAAAAACCCAACCGCTCCACCGCTCGCCAAAAACATCCTAATTTGTTCTAAAAAACTCATGGGCTGAGATAGCACCGCTCCAGGATTTTTATTGGTATAGTTAAGCATGGCATAATGGACGGATGAGGCAAGTTGCGCTTCAAACAAGGATGCCAGACGATTTAACAATTTGGCTCTCACCATATCCAAGCCAAAAACCATCACAAAAACAAACACCAACAAAAAAATTAACAGGCTCAGGGCATCCCCATCCCTTGGCATAATCACGCTAAAGGACATGTTCATGAAAAAGAACGGCTGAATGAGCATCGCCAGATTCACGAGCAATGACAGCAACACAAGGACAACCAAGATCAGCCGAGCCTGCTTGGCAACCTCACTAAATGGCGATGGTTTGATCTGCATCTCTTAGGCTCGAGTCGGCTGTACAAGTGTCAGATAGGCAGATTCAATTTCCTGCAATACTCTGGCTGAATCAAATACCCCCGTTGTCTGTTTGGCGGCTTCAATACGCTTAGGATAGGCTAATAACTGCTTACGATCCAAGCCTAGCGCAACCGCTTTCTCTTCGTAGTCTTTCATCGTATCTACAATTAACTCATCGAAACCGAGCGCATGCAATAAGGCTCCTGCCATGCGTGAAGCAAAGGTTCTGCCTGACAAGGTTAAGATCGGCAGATTCATAAATAAGGCATCATTGGCGGTTGTCCCTGCATTGAAAGGGAAAGTATCAAGGAAAAGGTCTGCCATCTGATAACGCGCTTGGTACATATCGGGCATTTCTCGTGGCGCAAAGATCAAACGTTCGGGGTTAATGTGATGCAGTTTCGCAAACTCAAGCATATTCGCTTTAGACCACTCGTTGTCTGCCAATAACCACAGCACCGAACCGGGTACCCGTTTTAGAATGCGCATCCACACGGCAAAGAGATCAGGGGTAAACTTGTAGTTATTGCTGAATGAACAAAAGACCACCTTATCTTTGGGCAGACCGTATTTTTTGCGATTGGGCTTTTCAGCGACAGCTCGCTTGTCATCACTCATCTGGAAGATGGTCTTAAGACGTAAGGGACGCTCAA
>CAZLOM010000086.1:0-8069 GCA_964561185.1 uncultured Piscirickettsiaceae bacterium | reverse complement strand
GTGATCAAAGTCGGTTTCAAAAAAATGACCAGTTCGGATTTGCGTTTGGCTTGGTTTTTCTGTCCGAACAGAAAGCCCGCATTGGGGGCAGAGACCAATCCAGGAATACCTGTATCTTCCTCAGCCATGACATCTTGAATCAACCCACCGAGTACGGCAACCTGTCCATTTTCGAGGCGTAGGACTGACTCCAATTCGCGTTCTTGAATGATCGGGACGCGGTTGGGCACATCACCGAGATCGGGGTTAGGGTCATCAACCACACCACTGAGACTCGAAATGGTTGGACGTATGGCAAGCGTAATCTGTTGGTCGGCACTGATCGCAGGAATAATGCTCATGATCAGCCCAATGGGAACGGTGTTGGGCGTAGAAACATAAGATCGTGTAGAAGCTTGCCCCACCTGCCCAGCGACCACTTGTGCCTGCATGGTGAAGTAAACAAGGTTTTTAACCACCTTAATCAGCGAAGGCTGATGATTCATGGTCATGAGTTTGGGGCTAGATAACACCCGAGACTGTCCATAACGCTCAAGAAGTTTTAGGGTGCTGGTCAGTGAAAAATCCTTGCTAATTCCTGCCCCAGTCATGCTAACCATGCCCGCCGACTGACCAGAGGTAAAATCGTTCTGATCTCTGCCCACAAAAGCACTGACCAAACTGAACCCTTGTCCATCAACCAATGCTTGCCAATTCACCCCAGCTTGATGCTCATCATTGAGTTCTACTTCTAAAATGGTCGCTTCAATCATCACCTGTCGGCTGATGCTGGCTTGGGTTTGGTTGATCAGATTCGCAATGTCGGTTTGAGTCCGTTGTGGCGCGAAGACGGCGATGAATCCACCTTCACGATTAAGGCTAATCAGTTCGGTGGTTTGAGTGCCCAAGGGGTAAATGGCTTGCGCTGTCAGTTTGGGAAGGTCAGACAATAGGTTTTGTGTGCTGTCCTGTGTCGTGACGATTTCGGTACTGCTTGTGCCATCGCCAGATTGGGTGTTTTGACTGAGATCGGTTGTGACGCTTTTATTGCCTGTGTTAGATGATTTATCCAGCTGACTCGCGGTGTTTGTACTGGTGGTGTTGAGGGGTTGACTGACCAGCAGTTCAGGATGCTTGGCGCGTAGCAGACGCGTAATGGCTTGTTGTAAGCTGTTCCACAAATCGTATTTGCTTTGGTTAAGAACGGCTGTTGCGGATCCCTGAGTGACCGCGGTAGCCGTGTTGTTTTGACTGCCAAGGGTAATGGCTTGTGCGGTTCTGCCTGCCATATTGCCCAGTGCATTAGCAACCATCAGCGAAGAACTCACTTGACGCTCCATATTCAGATAGTGAATGGGATGATTCTGCCAATAGGGCGTGTCAGCACGTACGTGATAACGAACGCCGCCTTGAGCAGAGCTGGTTGTGGTCAGAATCAAGTGAGCTTGTTCACAAACGCTGTGCAAGAGGGTGATTGGATCTTGTTCCTCTAGGTTCACAGAAAGTTCAGCGGTGACATCTTGGGCAATGTTGAGGGATATTTTGGCACTCAAGGCAAGCTGTTGCAAGACTTGACGCACAGGGGCATGGCTTAGGCGTAATTGATAAGAGGGTGGTAGCGATGGCTTGTGGTTGCTTGTCGTGTTTGCAGACAGTGTCATGCTGTTAGCAGGCGCGTTATGGCTGTTTGTTGAAGAGGGCGGTTCTGCTGAGATGGATTGTGGCGATGGAGGCGCGTTGCTTATTTCAGCTGACGTAGGATCGGGGGCTTGTAAATGTACCGATGATGGGGTGAAATCTGGCTTTTGAGTTGCTTGGTTGCTACAAGCCGTGAGCAAAAGAAACCCTAGCATCACCATACTAAGCTGATTGTGTTTCAGAGGTTGCATGGTGATCGGCTCCTGTTGGGTTAACGCATTGCTATTCGGAGGGTTTGAATGCCTCCATTTGTGAAATCACGCCATCGAGCTTTTTCAGCATCGGTTTATAGTGTTTTGCTTCTTCAGAAAAGCCCTTGACTGCGGCTTGAGCCTCTTCAAGGCTGGTGTAAGCCCCATAGACTAAGGCAACCCTAGGGCGACCATCATCGAGTTGATAATCCACCAAATAAGCCACCTGTGTGGGGAGGGTATGCAGTTTGCTGTGCGCCATTCCCACAAAGCCATCCCGTGAACGCCACGCATCTGAAAGTAACTGAATGGTGTGCGTTGCCCCTTGTTTTTTCAATTGCTTGAGTTTGCTCAGGGTTTCTTGATGATGTTTTGTCCAGTTATTGGCGAGAGGCCACTGAGTGCTTTCACTGAGTGAGTCCAGTGTAGTCTTATTGGCAGTAACTGTTGGTTTTTGTTGCGCAGGTGGTTTGACCTCTTCTTTTTTCGCCACGGCAAGGGGTTCGGTTGGTTTTGCTGTGGTCTTTTCTGTTTTCTCTTTGTTGTCAACGGGTGGTTTGGCTGGTGGTGTCGGCGTTTTACTCAAGGGTTCAGATTGGAGTTGCTTAGCCGTCGGCGTAGCCGTAAGGCTTGCTGTGTTGGTTGGTGCGGGTGAACTGGGCAAGGCTAGGGGTGGCACCATTGGTAAGGCATTCGTTGATGCTGGTGTGATCGCTGAGGTCATTTCAGTGCTAGGATCAGGCTCGCTTTTGTCCACCAATGGCATGATTGACGCTGGCGTAGGCGGGTCGATAGAAACTGAATTAACAATGGCATCCTTACCAATTTCTCCTTTGTCATTATGATTGATCATGAGGTAATCACTGATCACATAGCCAGCCAATAAACTGAGCCCAACCACCAAACTCGCGCCTAGCGTAATGAGCACGGGAGGACGGGTCAGAAAACCGAAAGCGGATTGACGATGGTCGTAAGTGAAACCCTGTCCATTGCTAGGATAGCCTAAGGCTTGAATGTCTGCCACACTGATACTGCGACTCCCTTTGGCATAGCCTGACATCAACAGTTGATCGACCATGCCGTTCACCGCACGAGGCAATCCCTTAGTGAGGGTAAAAATGGCTTTGATGACGCTCGGTTCAAACAAACTTTCTCCTTGATAGCCAGCACAGCGTAAGCGTTGTTCCAAATAAAAATACAATTCATCCGCGGAGAAACTGTTCAGTCTGGCTCGAAAAGTGGCAGGGTCTGCACTACTTGGCTGTTGGAGTAATAACAGCATTTTGGAAAGGTCTGGCAGACCAAACAACATCAACTGTACCAAAGGTTGTTGACTTGGATTCACGCCAGCGAGTGATAACAAGAAAGACAGAGAAGCCTGTGATAATTTATGCGCGTCATCGACAATCAACAGTAAGGGAGTACCAGCAAGCCTGTTTACTTCTTGTAGATAGGAGATCAATAGACTGTTCTTATCGTCACCAAAATCACTGGGGATTGACAGCTGGGATAGCAGAGCCTCTTGCAGTTCCTGTTGCATGAGGTAGGGACCTGTAATCTGTGCTCGTGAAGTGCGATCGGGCAGACGTAATTGTAGGGCGGCAATTAACGCGGTTTTGCCGACTCCTGCCTCCCCTGTAATGACGACCATTTTTTCACCACGTTCGGTAAAATACAGCAAGGCATCTAAAATTTCTTGTCTTTGTCCACCTGCAAAAAAACAAGTGCCGTCTAGGGATGAATCAAAGGGTAATTGATTCAAACCGTAAAAATGTTGGTACATTGCTACATCCTCCTGCAGCAACCCAAGATGTGTGCTTGGGTAGTTGTGTGTTATATTTCTTTCCGAGTGTTCGCATCCTGATCAGGTCAGTAAAAAATCTACGTTATGATCAGCAATAAGAAGAGATGCGCTACAATAGACGACTATTTTAACAACAAACCGACTTGGCGACCAGTCACTCGTGAACTGCCTATTTTTTAATCAATTCGGAAGTTACCCGTAAATAAAGGGGGTTTGAGCATTACTCAAGTGTTACCCACAAAGTTATCCACAGGCTCATGGGATAACTTTATGTGATTAAAATTCAGTAGCTTAGCACATTTTTTAAGAAAGTTAAAAATTGTAAAGCTAACAAAATCAATTGGTTGTTCTTGTGTTGTTAGAGCGTTTTTAATAACGAATGACATCTTGCGAAAAGTTGCTTGTCAATATTTTTGCGAAAAAAAAAGAGTTTTCCACATTCTTGTTCAAGTAGAAAAAGCGATCGCTCTTAAGTCTGTTTTGAAATAAAATAGCCAACTACTTGAATTGTAGAATAGTCTATATGAATAGAGTATGACAAAAAAGGATGACAGATGGCAAAAATTTTAGGGGTTGGTAACAGCGTGATGGATCATGTCTGTCGTTTGAGTCGCTTTCCAATCGAAAATAGTGAACAACGAGCCATTGCTCAGTATGATCAACTGGGCGGTAATTGTGCTAACAGCTTAAATGTCTTGGCTCAGTTAGGACATTCAGCCAGCATCATGACCAGTATGGCACAGGATGAAACGGGTAAGCAATTGGCACAAGCCTTGCAGAAACGGAAAATCGATACCAGTCTGGTGCAAAAAATTCGGGGTGGGCAGACACCACGTTCACAAGTATGGTTATCGCAGGAAACAGGCTCAAGAACCATTGTGCATTATCGTGATTTGGCGGAAGTCAGTTTTGAGCACTTTGCTCAAGCGGAAATTGAACACTTCGATTGGCTTCATTTTGAGGGGCGCAATATCGAAGCGGTAACGGGGATGCTCAACATTGCGTGTTGTTTTTTGCAGGGGCAACCGATTTCCTTAGAAGTCGAAAAAGAACGTGACGGCATTGATGCCTTGTTTTCGCAGGTGTCAGTGTTGTTTTTTTCACAAGCCTTTGTGCAAGGACGCGGTTTTACCACGGCTGAAGCATGGTTAACTCATTGTCGTACACTTGCACCCCAAGCCGTGATTTTTTGTACTTGGGGCGATCAGGGGGCTTGGTGCATTTCGGCAGAGGGTAAGGTCTATCATCAACCTGCCAGTGCCAATCTCACCGTGGTGGACAGCTTGGGCGCTGGTGATGTATTTAATGCTGGGGTCATTGATGCCATGGTCAGAGGGCATCAGGCACAGGAAGCGTTAAAATTGGCGGTCTTATTGGCGGAGAAGAAAATCGGTCAGTCAGGGATTGATGGCTTATTTGCCAATGATCAGCGTCCTGTGTTGGCTCAGGCAAAAGAGGTCACACCACATAAGGTGAAAGTCGTTTCGGTGGCTGGCAGAAAGCACAGCATCGCGCTCTTTCGCCACGGGGAACACATCAAGGCTTACGACAACAATTGTCCGCACGCCAATGTGCCTTTAGACTCTATGTATAAGATTGAGATTGATCCACGCGCTTTGACGGTGAAGTGTTCGGTACATGCCGCTTTTTTCCGTACCGAGGATGGGGTGTGTATCGCTGGGCCTTGTGAACGTCAGTCTTTGAAACCAACCCCGATTGTGGTGGATGATCAGGGATGGATTTATTTAGCCGAATGAGGTTGGTCTCCCCAGCCTAAGTCGGTTAGCCACTTGTGGGTTTGCGTGGTGACTCCCTGAGGTATGCTGAAATGTTGCCATTCATAGCGTGCAGGATAGTGGCGACGATAGTCTTCAAAGACTTGTGCAAAGCTGTTGGGCGTGTTGGCGAGCGTGGTGCGGAGCAAGCGATCGTCCTGCGCAAAGTCATAGCACTGTTGTAAGAGGTCTGCCAGCTGGTGAATGGGCTCTGCCTCTGGGTTGGTCAGTTGTATCTCAGGCAATTCCTCTGAGGATAGCCTGAGATCAGGGGCTTGGTAATCCTTGCCTAACCAGTCAGCCAGTGCTTGAGCAGTCATCTGACCACCGCGATACTTGGCATCAATGGCATGTCCTGCAATATGAGGTGTGGCGCGTTTGCTGAGGGTCAAGAGTTGAGGACGACACAAGGGTTCATTTTCCCAACAGTCGATGATCAAAGATAGGTCTGTTCTGTCAAGCAAGCAAGCCTCATCAATGACACCCCCACGAGCGGCATTGATGATCAATGCCTTAGGCTTGACCAGTGACAGGGTTTGCGCGGTGATGAGGTGGTAAGAAGGGTGTTTGCCTGTATGCGTTAAGGGCGTATGAAAGGTGATCATGTCCGCTTGGGTCAAGAGGTCAGACAAATCGGTATGAGGAAAGTCGGCTTCGACTTCAGCACGTGGTGGGTCGTTGAGCAGACAACGCATCCCTAGGGATTGTGCCATCTGCGCGACGCGTTTGCCGACCTGTCCAACCCCCACAATCCCAAGCGTGATGTCAGTGAAACATCGACCTTCTTCGGCAACCTGTGTGACGAGGTGACTGATCACATACTCTGCTACCGAGCGAGCATTACAGCCCTGTGCTGAGTAAAAGGTTACGCCATGTCGTTCGCAGGCTTGCTGATCAATATGATCTAAGCCAACCACGCTACTGCCAATAAAGCGAATGCTTGGGCAGTTGGTTAGCAAGTCTTCTGTGATCTGTGTGCGTGAGCGAATGATCAGGGCATCAACAGACTGCTGTCTTGCCTGTTGCGCCAGTTGTTTGCCCGCAGATAAGGTGGTTGTCCCCAAGGGCGCAAATAGGGTCTCAGCAGAAACAATGGCATCATCAATCAGGAGATTAAGCATGGTTGACCTTCTCTTGTAGCTCGCCAGTCGCTACCCAATGAATCAAGGCGGTTTCATCGACTTTGGTGCGATCAATTTTCAAATAAGCGCGTTGTCCTAGGCTGTCCACATAAGCCTCACGAACGCCTTCAATCGCGTAGAGGGCTTGGGTGGTTTGTTGGGTTTCTTCTGCTAAGGTAGCAGAAAGCGGAAGCACAAAGCTAGACAAGCGATCAGGGTTTGGCATCTTCCACGCAATCACCAACCATATTGCCGTTAATCCTAGGGCGGCGGTAAAAATAGCATCGAATCCACCCGACCCCAATAACCAACCGCCGATGACACCCCCTAAGAAAGTGCCGAAAAATTGACTGGTTGCATAAACACCGCTGGCAGTACCTTTAAGGTGCGCTGGGGCATACTTGGCAATTAAAGAAGGGAGTGAGGCTTCCATGACATTAAAGCCAGTGAAGAAAATCAATAAGCCGAATCCAATCAGCCAGATACTCTGATGACCGTACCATAATAGGGCTTCTGAGGTGGCGATCAATCCAATGGCAATGAGGAAAATCAGGCGCAGTTTGGCGCGTTTTTCGCCAATGATGATCAAGGGAGCCATGAGCACAAAAGACAAGATCATTACAGGGAGATAGACTTGCCAATGATCGGGACTGCTCAGGTTGGCTTCGTGTGCAAGGGCAAAGGGAACCGCCACAAACATGGCGGTCAGTAACAGGTGGAGGGCGAAAATACCAAAATTGAGACGCAGTAAACTCAAGTCACGCAAAACTACGCCGAGAGAACCCGTGTCGGTTTGTACGTCGCGGTTAAGGTGCTTGTGATCAACGGTCGGTACCAAACGGTATAAAACCACTAAGCCAATGATCGCCATGAGTGCCGTTAGCCAAAAAATACCGCGAACGCCTACCACGGCATCCAAAGCTGGCCCTATGACTAAGGACAGGGTAAAGGACAAGCCAATGGTCATGCCTACTAATGACATGGCGCGTAGGCGAACGGTTTCACGGGTGAGGTCAGCGAGTAATGCCATTAACACCGCAGAGATCGCACCTGCACCTTGCAGAGCGCGTCCAACCAACATCCACTCCAAATTAGGTGCCATCGCACACACCACTGAGCCAATCGCAAACAAGACCAAGCCTAGCGCGATAACGGGTTTACGCCCAACCCTGTCTGACCAAATCCCAAAAGGAAGCTGTAACAAGGCTTGCGTTAAGCCATAGATGCCCATGGTTAAGCCAATCATCAGAGCCGTGGCTTCAGGAAATTCACCTTGCGCAAAGAGCGCGAAGGTGGGTAGAATCATAAACATACCCAACATTCGACTGGCATAAAGTGCCGCCATGAGGCTTGCTGCGCGTTTCTCCGCTGGGTTCATGGCTAAGGGGTCAGTGTAATTGGGTAAGGAGTTGGGTGTATGATCGGTCATGCAGTAGCTCGTAGTGGTTTGTGATGAATGTAGAGTAAGAAATGGTGATTATAATCCTTTTCTAATAAGGTT
>CAZLOM010000085.1:0-8624 GCA_964561185.1 uncultured Piscirickettsiaceae bacterium | reverse complement strand
TAACCGCGACTTTCACGTGTAATCGCACGCTCTAGGTTGTCTAAATGTCCAACCACTTGTGCAGATAAGTCTTCCACTTGTTTCATTAACTCATTTGCCGCTTTGCAATCACCGCTATTCGCCAAGGTCACGGCTTCACCAACCATTTTATGAAATTGCTCATGTGCTGTGTCCAATATGCGCATTTCTGATAAATGTGCAAACTGCTGACCTTCACCATGTCGCCATTTACCCAAACCACAGGTATGATGATTACTCACACTCGCAATATCCTCGATGCTTTCATTGCCCATGATGACATTTGCCATACGAATACGCCAGTTAAGATGGGCTTGTTTCATATCAGCTAACAAGGTTCTGCCTTGATGTGAAATACTCTTACCCTCTGTTGATAACTGGAATTGTTTCACCAAGTGATCCAAACTGTGCATTTTATCCGTCACTTCTTTTGTTGACTCAGCCGTACTTTGAATCAATCTGGCTGACTCATGTGCCACTGTGTCCATGGTTCCCATGGTGCGCGACACTTCGTCAATGCCACGTTCTTGGTTGGTGGAGGTAATGGAAATTTGTGCTACCACGTTTGATACCTTATCTACCGATACACGTACTTCAGACAAGGCTTGTGATGTTTTTTCAACCAGAGCTGTACCTTTTGAAATTTGTTGTACACTGTCATCAATTAAGTCTTTAATGTCTTTTGCCGCATCGGCTGATTTCTGTGCTAAGGAGCGAACCTCACTAGCCACTACCGCAAACCCGCGACCATGTTCACCCGCGCGAGCGGCTTCTACTGCGGCATTTAACGCCAATAAATTGGTTTGGAAAGCAATGCTGTCAATTAACACCACAATGTCGCCAATTTTTTGACCCGAAGCCTGAATGGCCTGCATGGCTTGCTGGGCTTGTGCCATAACGTGCGAGCTTTCTTCTACCTTATCGTGTACGCCCTTGGTGAGTTGATCCGTTTCACGGACGTGTGCCGCATTTTCTTTAACCGCATTCAACATATCCGTCATAGACGCGGTGGTATCTTGTACGGCGCGTAACTGTTGTTGCGTTTGCCCTGAAAAGCTGTTTACGTCATTGGACAACTGTCCCATGGCATCACTAACTTGATTCGAGGTAAACTGAACCTGTCCTAGTACCTCGTTGAGGTTACGAATTGACAGATTAAAGGCATTTTGAATAGAACGATAAGTGCCTTCATAATTTCCTGTTAAGCCTGTGGATAAACGAGAGAATGCCATTTCTCCCGCACTCTTAGAAATCACGCGCGTAAAGTTAGCAAGGTTTTCTGTCAGCATATTAACCTGTTCACCAGCGGAGCGATGGAATCCCGTTGAGCCGTCAATATTCACACGCTGATTGAAAATGCCCTCATTAACATCGGTCACCACCTGCTCGATTTGTTGCTCAATACGTGCATCATTGGTTCTGTCTGCCCATTCAATGACAGTACCAATGCGCTGACCATGTTGCACAATGGGTACAAAGGTAACACGTAGAATCAATCCTGCTAATTCTTTCTCGGAAATTAGGGGTTGCGTTAAGGCGTTAATGCTGTGACGACGCTCTTCTGGATTGCGCGTCAACATGTCATAACTTCCTTTGTTGCAGAGTTTGGCGACATCTAAATTCGGTAACTGTTTTTTTAATTGCGCTTCATGCACTTTTAAGAAGTGAATTAACGACTTATTCATGCTTCGCACGTTAAAATTGCTGTCAATAACCATCAACATGGTTGATGCCGCGTTCATTGCTGCTGTCATAATGGCGGTTTCACGGTCAGCATCAAATTGCCATGCGGCACGTTCAGCAACACGAGTACGCACCATGTTAACCATGTTAGACCAAGGATCAGTTCCTGTGATCGGTTCTTTGTATTGACCGTTCGCCATGGCTAATACAGAGCGATAGAGCTTTTCAGACGGTTTTTCTAACTTAAACAGGTTATAAATCATATAGCCTGTTACCGCTAGCGAGAAGGTACTGATTGAGCTTTCAATCCATAGAGGAAGATGTATTTCTAATAGACGGAATAGGGTGGGTGTGGCAATGGTAACAATCGCCATACTCGACAATAAATGCGCTTCCCAAGGTAGTGCTACTTTTGTTTTAGGGACTTGTGCCCGTCCAGCATTGACTTCAGAATATAAGCGTTCAGCAGCTGAAATCTGCTCGCGCGTTGCTTGATAACGCACAGAAACATAACCAACGATACGATCGCCCTCATAGACAGCAGAAGCATTGGCGGCAACCCAATAGTGATCACCATTTTTACGACGGTTTTTAACAATACCAAACCACGGACGACCGTCCTTAATGGACTGCCACAAGTCCTCAAAAGCCTCTTTCGGCATATCTGGGTGACGCAACATGCTGTGCGGTTTTCCGATGAGTTCTTCTTTTTCATAACCAGAAGCAACGATGAATCCCTCATTCATCTCAGTGATTCTGCCTTCCATATCTGAAGCCGATAGAATAACCACATCAGAAGGCAAGATATATTCTTTCTGAGTAACTGTTGACATATTTTTTTCCTGTTCTTATGGTAAGCGCCACATTGATTTTTGTCTAAAAATAGCATATTAGGATACTTAAAAGCAATAGCAGTGCCAAAATGTAAGATTTTTTGAGTGATCTCGCTTTCTTAGGCTGTGTTATAATGTTCGCACGTTAACCCTTAATGCTATTGTTAAACGACTATGACAACTTCTGAAAAATCAACGCCTAATGATAACAATACGAACTCCGTTGGTATTGTTGTGCCTCAAACATTAACCGTCAACACACCATTCAAATTGACCAGCGGTGTGCAACTTGATGGCTATGATCTACGTTATGAAACATATGGTACCTTAAATCAAACGGCCTCCAACGCTGTCCTGATTTGTCACGCATTAAGTGGTGATCATCACGTGGCAGGTTATCACAGTGAAACGGATACTTCTCCCGGATGGTGGGATCACTATATTGGTCCTAATAAAGCGATAGATACCAACAAGTTTTTTGTCGTTGGGGTCAATAATATCGGCTCATGTCGTGGCTCGACGGGACCTGCGAGTATTAACCCTGCAACAGGCAAGGCTTTTGGTCCTGATTTTCCCATTGTGACCTGTCAAGACTGGGTCAAAACCCAAGCGCGTTTGACGGATCATTTAGGCATTACCCAGTGGGCGGCGGTCGTTGGTGGAAGCTTAGGGGGGATGCAAGTTCAACAATGGGCGATTGATCTGCCTGAGCGGTTGCGTCATGCTGTCATCATTGCATCCGCGCCCAAGTTATCAGCACAAAATATTGCCTTTAACGAAGTGGCTCGCCAAGCGATTCAAAGCGACCCTGAATTTCATGAGGGACGATTTATTGAGCATGGAACGCTTCCTAAGCGAGGCTTAATGCTAGCGCGTATGTTGGGACATCTTACCTATTTATCCGATGATTTAATGGGAACTAAGTTTGGGCGTAACCTGAGAACGGGTGAGATTAAATATAGCTATGAAGTTGAGTTCCAAGTAGAAAGTTACCTGCGTTATCAAGGTGAGAAGTTCGCAACCAAAGCCAACTTTGATGCCAATTCTTATCTGCTTATGACGAAAGCCTTAGATTATTTTGACCCCACGCATGGGCAGGGTGATTTAGAGGATGCTTACGCTCCGATTCAGGCAGAAACCTTGGTGATCGCCTTTACTTCTGATTGGCGGTTTTCGCCCGCGCGTTCGTTGGAAATCACTCACGCGCTCTTAAAAGCAGGCAAACGCGTTTCATATGCTGAAGTGACTTCAGAGCATGGGCATGATGCCTTTTTACTACCCAATAACTATTATGAGCAGGTGTTTTCTGCTTACATGAATCGTGTTGCAGGAGAAATAACAGAATGAGTTTGAAGGCTGAATTTGATCAAATCCTCGATTGGATTCCTGAGAACACAAAACTACTCGACCTAGGGTGTGGTCATGGTGAATTATTGTCGCATCTTCTGACCCATAAGAATGTTTCGGGCTGTGGGCTAGAAATGGATGAGCATGCCATTGTTTCCTGTATGGCGCGTGGCGTTTCAGTGATTCAAGCCGACTTAAATGCGACTAACCTATTAACCCTATTTGAGCCTCAGCAATTCGATGTGGTTGTCATGACCCAAACCTTGCAAGCGATGCAAAGTCCCGATCAGTTGATTGATCAGATGTTAACCATTGGCAAGCGTGCTGTTGTCACCTTTCCAAACTTTGGTTATTGGCGCAATCGACTGCAAGTTTTTTTTGGGGGAAGAATGCCTGTGTCGGCTTCACTGCCGCATACTTGGTATAATACACCTAATACGCACTTGTGCACCTTTGCTGATTTTGAAGGCTTATGTCAAAGTAAAAATATTCATATCATTGAGCAGAGAGTATCAGGACGGGATGCTTGGTTAGGGTCAAATTTCGCACCGAACTGGTTTGGTGAAGTTGCCCTCTATCATATTGAAAAAGGATTTGGGAGCAAGTAAAAAAGATGAGTGCAAAAAATTTATTGCCTGCATTGACACTTAGCCTATTCGCCAGTTTGTTAACGGGATGTTTCGGTGGTGGCACCAAACCGCCAGAACCGCCGCCTGTTGACAGCGAAAGTAAAAAAGAGAACAAGTTAGAGGTTGAGACGCTCTTGTCACAAACCATCTTTTTGCGTCCAGTGCTTAATGGTGAGCGCAGTGTTTACGTTAAATTTACCTCTACGGCGGACAAGCCTGTTGATTTGTCGGGATTACAAAAAGAATTAAATACGCGTTTAATGGCAAAAGGCTATCGAATTTCTGCACCAGATCAAGCCAATTTTTTACTGCAAATCAACATTCTATCTATCAGTAAAAGCAGTAAACCACTCACCCAAGATGCGGTGTCTAATGGGTTTGGAGCGGCGGTTGCCATTGCAGGTGCAGCAGCAGGACCTGCTGGAAGTGTGGTTGGCACAGCCACACAAAGTGCGGGTAATTTGCTGTTTCGTGATACCTATTACAACATGACAACCGATATTCAACTCAGCGAACGTCCAACACGCATCAATATTTTCAAACCTGAAACACAGGTCAATGGCATGCCAGATACATGGCAAGAGCATCCCACAAAAGCCATCTCTTCTGCTAAGGATGTTAATGCCAATCAAGAGCAGGTTATTGATATGTTAGAAGAAAACTTGCTAAGAGTGTTGAGTGGATTGTTGTGATGCTTTGTTGTCTTGTCTAAAATAATTGATAAACTGTAATCACTGACCAAATTAACACCAATAAAAAGAGAATCTCTATGACTCCTGAACTCTTATCACCAGCGGGCTCGCTGAAAAGTCTTCGTTTTGCCTACGCCTACGGTGCCGATGCCGTTTATGCAGGGCAACCGCGTTATTCCTTGCGTGTGCGTAACAATGAATTTGATTTGGATGCCTTAGCAACAGGCATTGCGGAAGCGCACGCTCAAGGTAAAAAACTCTATGTGGTGGTGAATATCGCGCCACACAATTCTAAGCTCAAAACCTTTGTGCAGGACATGGCTGAGGTCATTTCGCTCAAACCCGATGCGCTCATTATGTCCGATCCCGGCTTAATCATGTTGGTGCAAGAACATTATCCTGACATGGAAATTCATTTGTCGGTGCAGGCGAATGCGGTAAACTGGGCAACCGTTGCGTTTTGGAAAAAACAGGGATTAACCCGAGCCATTTTATCGCGTGAATTGTCGGTTGAGGAAATTGCTGAAATTCGCCAAACCGTACCCGACATTGAGTTAGAAGTCTTTGTGCATGGTGCCTTGTGTATTGCTTATTCAGGGCGTTGTTTATTGTCAGGTTATATGAACAAACGTGACCCGAATCAAGGAGCCTGTACCAATTCTTGTCGCTGGAAGTATGGCGCACACGAAGCGGTTGATACGCCAGAAGGCGATATCGTCACTTTTGATCCCAAGTCATTAACCAGCCCGATTGTATTGCCTGAATCCTCTTGTGGTAACTGCTCAGACACGGGCTTAGAGCGTAGCATCGGCAATGAAGTCTTTTTGTTAGAAGAAGCCAATCGTCCGGGAGAGTTAATGCCTGCCTTTGAGGATGAACATGGTACTTATATCATGAACTCTAAGGATTTGCGTGCGATTGAACAGGTTCAGCGTTTGGTGGAGATTGGTGTTCACTCATTGAAAATCGAGGGCAGAACCAAGTCTCATTTCTATGTTGCCAGAACCGCCGCCGTCTATCGTGCCGCGATTTCTGCCGCGGTGGCAGGGAAGGGATTTGATCCCCATTGGTTGCATGAATTAGACGGTTTGGCAAATCGCGGTTACACCGAGGGCTTTTTACGTCGCCATCGTGCGCCAGAAGACACCCAAAACTACGAAACAGGCAGTAGCAGTCTGACGCATGAGCAGTTTGTCGGTGAAGTCTTAGAGGTGACGGCACAAACGCTGGTGATTGATGTGAAAAACCGTTTCCAAGTCGGTGACACCTTATCGCTGATGACCCCGAAAGGCAACTTCCAATTCGTGCTGACACATTTGCTCGATAAAAAAGGCAATGCCACCAAGGTGGGTGCTGGCAGTGGTCATATTGTGCAGATTCCATACGAGGTGATTGGTGTTCCGCTAGACGAACCAACCTTGCGATTCGCTTTGCTGACACGGAACTTCTAAGCAGATGGCGTTAATCATTCATAAGGAATGTATCAATTGTGATATGTGTTTGCCTGAATGCCCCAATACCGCCATTGCGATTGGGGCAAAAATTTATGTGATTGATCCCGAAAAATGTACCGAATGTGTCGGCTTTTACGACAAACCCCAATGTATAGAAGCTTGCCCCTTAGACTGCATTACCAAAGACCCACAATATCCAGAATCACCTGCTGAATTACTCGCGAAACAAAAACGCTTGTGGGCTGATGTTACCTAAGGGTTGATGATCGTTAATTGTCGCTTATTCACACTTTTGGTTAAGAATGGGTGAATGTTATGTTAAGATTGTGTGACTATTTTCCCATCAACATCAACAGGTATTGTCATGATCTATGCTCTTAATTTACGTGAAGTGACTTTTGCGCTCTCAGAGGCGTTAGACTATGTTGGTGTTGATGATACCCAACATGGAAAACGCGTTGCCTTTATGGCGGCTGAAGTAGCAAAACACTTGGGTTGGTCACAAGCGCGTATTGATGATATTATCATGATGGGGATGCTACACGATTGCGGTGTGTCCTCCACAGACGTGCACACCCATTTGGTCACTGAGTTAGATTGGGACAATTCTAAGGTACACTGTTTGCGTGGGGCAAAACTGCTCAGTCAAACCAACGTCTATCAACCCTTTGAGACCATTATTCTTCATCATCATACCCATTGGAATGAATTGCCAGAGGATCTCAGGTTTGAAGAAAAAGAAACCACTAACTTGATCTATTTGGTCGATCGTTTAGATGCCGTTCGTGCGCAATTGGGCGATGCTTCATCACAACAACGTCATCAGATTCTTGATAGCCTAGCCAAACACAGTGGCACAATGTTTTCCCCCGTATTGGTTGAGGCTCTGGTTGCTCTTGGGCAAGTTGATTATTTTTGGTTTACCCTAGAGTTAGACCCCTTAACCAGTTATTTGAATGATTGGATTGCAGAAGGAGCAGAGCAACAACTCGACTATAAGCTCCTTAAAAATCTTGCGATTATGTTCGCCAATGTGGTTGATGCTAAGAGTGAGTTTACCAGCGAACACACCTACGGTGTAGCGGCACTCGCAAGGTTTATTGCTCAATTATATGGACTAGATGAAGCGGGACAGAATAAGGTAGAACTGGCAGCTTTTTTTCATGACCTAGGGAAACTCAGAGTTCCTGATGAAATTTTACATAAAAATGGGAAACTCACCGAAGAAGAACGCTTTAAGATGAACCGTCACGGCTTTGATTCAAGCATTATTTTACGCAAAATTAAAGGCTTTCACGAGATCGCACGGATTGCTTCTTTACATCACGAAACCCTTGATGGCAAGGGCTATCCTTATCATCTGACCGAGAAAGACATTCCTTTAGAAGCGAGAATCGTAACGACCGCTGATATTTTTCAGGCGTTGGTACAAAATCGCCCCTATCGAGCAGGACTCAGTGCGGAAGAGTCTTTGTCTATTTTGGACAGCATGGTCACAGAGCATAAACTCGATGTTCGCTTGGTCGATTTGCTCAGAACGCATCTTGCTGAGGCTTATCGTTATGCCACACATCCAGAGCAATTGACGGATTAACCTGTCCAGATAATGTTTTTATCGACTTTGCGAGAATCTAGGTGCATCCAAGTCGGGGTTCCGCCATAAAAGCCCATCCCAACACCGCCATGAAATTTGACTTCTTTCATCCATTTGAAGAGCAGATCGGTTTGAATCCCTTGTACATGAAAATCAATCGCCATGCCTTTCATATGGTAACTTTGTAAAGCACCGCCAACCTCTCGATTGGTTTGCCACGTACGAAAGGCACTGTGTACATTAAATACAGGATTCTGTATGCCCACACGCGTAAGCGCAACTCGGATGCTGTCCAAAATATCAAGCAATCGAAGATCAATGACCGACATCTTATCTACCTTGGTATCACGCAATAAACGACACACCTGTAAATA
>CAZLOM010000084.1:2408-8836 GCA_964561185.1 uncultured Piscirickettsiaceae bacterium | reverse complement strand
ACAAGCGAAGGATTTAGTTCAAGCTGACACGGTACATCTGGCGGAGTTGGTGTGGCGCATTGTCTCTGATTAACTGGTATAATGGCAAGCTAAAAAAATAGCTAAAAATAACATAGGATAAAACGATGCTCTACCAAAACCTCAAACAAGCTAAATCAGAAGAAGATGTTAAAGATATTTATATCAAAGCATTAGGGTTAAAAAGTTACACTAAAGGTTTGATTGATATTCAGACTGATGAGATTTGGTTTGAGGCAAAGGACACTGGCAAACATTCAAGCTATGCCATGTTCACTCAGCTATTGCATTACGTACAGGTTGCGTTGAACAAGGGTGAACAGTTACCGCCATTTTTAGCGGTCATTGATACCGAAAAAGCCGCCATCATGAAAACCTCCGATGTTGTTCCTTTCCTAGAAAAGAAAACCATTAAATGGGGCAAGTCAGCAAGCCAATATACGCAAGAAGCCTTAGAGTCTGTATCAGCATTTATTGGTACTTATTTTGTATCATTCAAGATTGCAACACATGAAGAAGAGTTTATCAGCACGGTTAAAAATGCGATTAAATCAGGCGATATCATTCGTACACAAATCACGCCAGACAACCTAAAGCAAGTGTTTGATAAATGGATCATGATGATTGGTAAAGAAATCAATGATGTTGCGGTGGAAGATTATGCTTTACTGTTTTTTGCTGACATTATGAATGATGGTACAGTATCAACTCACAAAGATATGCCAGCTAAGTTGTTATTAATGGATGGTAAACCTGCTTTTTTTCTCAATGGTAAAATGTACGAATTAGGCAATAAAGAGGGTTATCGTCAGTTTTGGGCAATTTATCACCGTCCCCCTAAAGAAGAATATCGCAATTACTTATTAGAGCGTCGAGACAGCTTAATTCCGTTAGATGAACGGCAGTTTAAGGGAGCTTACTATACCCCTTTGCATGTGGTTGATAAGGCTTACGATAAGCTATCGGATACCTTGGGCAAGAATTGGCAAAAAGATTACATTGTGTGGGATATGTGTTGTGGTGTCGGTAACTTAGAGGTAAAACACTCAAACCACCGTAACATCTACATGAGTACGCTAGATCAGGCTGATATTGATGTCATGAAGGCTACAAAAACTTGCGTATCAGCAACACGTTTTCAGTATGATTATTTGAATGATGATATTAGCGACGATGGTACGATTGATTACAGCCTTACCAATAAAGTTCCGCAAGGATTGCGGGATGCGATTCGTGAGGGTAAGAAGCTACTACTACTATTTAATCCACCCTATGCCGAAGCAGGTAACTCACTAGGCAAAGAGGCAAAAACTAATGTTGCAACGACTAAAATTGCTCAGTTTATGGGTGAGCACGGTTATGCAAGTAGAGAATTATTTACTCAATGTTTGATACGTATTTCTAAAGAGATACCAACTGCCACTATTGCGATGTTTAGTACGCTTAAATATGTTAATGCACCTAATTTCGATAAATTCAGAGCCTACTGGAGTGCAAAGTATTTAGATGGTTTTGTTGTGCATAGCAAAGCATTTGATGGCGTTCGAGGAAACTTCCCTATTGGTTTTATGATATGGAAAACTGATCACCAGCGTCAAAAAAAATGGACTATTGATACCCTAACCGCTGAAGTATTAGACAAGGATGCACTTCCTATTGGTGAAAAAATGTTTTACAGCTTGCCGACGGCTTCATTGTTGACTCATTGGATGAGTCGTCAAAAAAATAATGACCTAGATGTTGTTCCGTTAATTAATGCGGTAACACCAACATTAAGTACGACTAAGGTTCGGCGAACAAAATGGCATGATAACGCGATTGGACATATGTTATCAGACAGTAATGACCTCCAAAATGCAGCGCAAGCAACGGCTTTATTTTCTTCCGTACATAGTATTGGGCATAAAGGAGGTTACTTTGTTACTAAAGAAAACCTCTGGCAAGCTGCTATTGTCTTTTCTGTGCGTCGCTTGATCAAACCCACTTGGCTCAATGACCGTGACCAGTTTTTACAACCGACAGGCGAACTTACCAATGAATTCAAAAACGACTGTTTAATCTGGATGTTGTTTAATGGCAGCAACCTAACTGCCAGTGCTAACAATCTCGAGTGGAACGGCAAAAAATGGTCAATCGTCAATCACTTTATCCCGTTTACCGAGGAAGAAGTGGGCGCAAATGAGCGGTTTGAATCTGATTTTATGGTGCAGTATCTCAAAGACAAGAAACAAAGCCCTGAAGCAAAAGCCGTGTTAAATGAAGGTAAAAAACTTTGGCAAGCCTATTTCACTCATACTGACAATCATAGCGTTAGAGAAGAATACAAACTGAATCGCCCTGATGTTGGTTGGTATCAAATCCGCAATGCCCTGAAAAAACGTAATGAAAGTGGTGATTATGTGCCTGTTAGCTTTGAGCCATTTGAGCAAGCCTACAAGTCATTAACTGAAAAACTGCGCCCGATGGTGTATGAGTTAGGATTTTTGAGGTAGTATCATGAAACTGAAAAACCTCTTCATCCAAGATTACAAAGCCTTTAAAGACTTTTCATTAGACCTGACGGCATCATCTAAGGGTGATGCTTTAGATTTTGTTGTTCTTGCGGGTATTAATGGCAGTGGTAAAACAACCTTATTAGAGTTTATTAAGACACACACCGATATACATAAGCCTGTACCTCATCATAGTAGTTTACGCTTTGATTTGAATGATGTTATCTTTAATGGAATATCTTTAGGAAGCGACTTTTTGATTAACGGTAATAATCCAGCCGTTGATGTGTTAAATTACATTAATGCACAAAAAGCTGGTTTAGATGGAACAGCTATTCAAAACTACTGTCGTCCCTATATCATGAATCATCTCATTTATTTAGATGTTTCACGACCGAATACAACCAATATCGAACAGTCTATTCAAAAGTTTATAGACACGCTTATTTATGAGCATGGAAACTCTGCGCTTTTGGCTTATCAAGAACTAAGAGATAAATTATCCTTTTTACTTGCTCAATTTGATCTTAAAGTTGACTTCAAAACCCTCAATAAGGATAAAAAAGTCTTTTTCACCAATAAACGCGGTGAAGAAATTGAGCTGTCTCAGCTTTCAACAGGGGAACAGGCTTTATTATCAAAACTCTTTTATTTCTACCTAGCGGATATTCGAGACAGTATTATTCTGATTGATGAACCCGAACTATCGCTACACCCCAAATGGCAAAGTCATATCGTTGCTTTATACCGCCAATTAGCAAAAGAAAAAAACAACCAAATCATTCTCGCCACGCATTCACCGCAAATTATTGCCTCAACCCCTCCCGAGAGTTTATTTCTGCTCAGATGGGATGATGACAAAATCGTGGCGAAAAACGCAGATGGTTACGGCATGACTGTTAACGATGTCCTGTTAAAAGTAATGGAAGTTGACAGCCTAAGAGACCCAGAGATTCAAGCCAAGTATAATGATGTTGAACAAAAACTGATCACGGGTGAGTATCGCACCTCAACGACCTTTGAGGCTGAATTTACCGAATTGGCTCAAGTCATGACAAATGATCCCATCGAGCTAGGGTTACTACGCGCTGAACGCTTACGTCAGGATAAAAAATATGCTCAAGGTTGATAAATCACAAGAACCTGACTTATTGGTGCAAGCGAAACGCAAAGTAGCCAACCCAAAAGATAGCAAGGCTTGGCAGAGTGATGAAATCAGAAATATTTCACCAGTACTGCGACAACATATACTTGATGAACAAGGTGGTATGTGCGCCTACTGTGAGCAAGTCATTACGTTAGAAAAGTCTCATATTGACCATTTTAGAACACGACATTGCTTCCCAGAATTAACGCTTGAATATGCAAATCTATGGGTTTCTTGTGGCTCTGATAAACACCCAAAACAACATTGCGCTCATCATAAAGATTGTCAGGGTTTCACCAAAGCGGATTTCTTAGCCTTACCTGAGTTCTTTTCTCTCGACCTGACCCGTGTGGAATTTACCGAAACAGGACGACTGGTTGCTAAAGATATTAAGGATACAGTGATCACCCGATTGATTGAAGAAGTATTGAACCTTAACGACAGAGCCTTAGTCGAAGATCGCAAGAGAATTTTGCAACAAAAAGCAACCTATTCTGATTTTGGTGTTGATGAGATATTTGGATTTTTCAAAGCTCACCGAAGCCTTATTCAACAGTATTTTCGGTGAAATAAGACGCATCTGTCAATTAAAGTGCAAAAATGAGCAGGTTATAGAGCCTGTCAAAATCGAATGGTAAGATGTGTCCCTCCTTCCAAGCCACCCGAGACGATGCCGATAGCACCCGTGGACGCGCCAACCTGTTGCGTTTTGCATTACAGTCTCCCAATCCACGCCTTGCCCTCTCCGATGATGACCTGCAAGAAGCCCTTGCCCGATGCTTGGGCTGTAAAGCCTGTCGCGTAGAATGTCCTGCCAGTGTGGATATGGCAAAATTGAAGTCAGAAGTCTTGTATCAAACACCGCACAAACGACCGCTCGGAATGAAGTGGTTGTATCAACACTACGCACAACTGCTGCCATTATTGCGTTGGTGGTCCTACCCGATCAGATGGTTCGCGGAGTTGGTGGTTCGTTCGCTTAACCCCTGAGAAAGCATATTGCGAGCAATGGTGAGTTTTTCCCTAGTTTATACCCAATTCAATGCCTTGCTGAAGTCCTTTCTGCACCGCGTTTTCTCGTTCTCGCTCGTGTGTGCGGTGGATGATGTACCAGTCGCGGGCGTTTTTAACTGGCTCTGCTTTGTAATTGTTTCGCACCGAGTTTGCGTAGGGGAGCTTGCGCCAAATAAGCAAGGATGACGAGGCTAGCTACCCCAATCCCCCAACCGATGAACCACAATTTCATGTCCCATTGTGGGCTGAGGTTCAGCCAATAGAGCGCGATCAGCATTTGTGTTGCTTGTGCTAAGAAAGCCGATAGTGTGCCTGCCAATAGCCCAATCAGCACATATTCAAACAACCCAATCAGCACCAACTGACCTGTTTGTGCACCCAAGGTTCTTAACACCAACCATTGGCGATAACGTCCTTCCTGTGCGGCAAGGGTCGCGCTGAAAATCACCAAAACACTTGCCAACAAGGCAAATACATAGAGAAAGCTCACCGCTGTTCCTGCCTGTTGCATCAACTGCTGGAGTTGCACAATCAAGCTCTGCACATCAAACCACAACAAACTGGGTGCAATCGCTTGTAAGGCAGACTTGAGCGAGGCAAGTGATGCCGTGTTTTCTGGCGCAGTAGTTGTTTGAGTGGTTTGCGGATGATGAAAGCTGGTGAGATAGGTTACGGGCAAAGCCTCTTGCGTCCAAGGTTGGGCAATAAAAAAGAAATTGGGCTGTAAACTCTGCCACGCCACTTCACGAATGGCGGTGATTTGAAACGCCACTTTCATCCCTTGCACCTCAAATGCAATCTGATCTGTCAGTTTCAGCCCAAACAATTCAGCGATGCCACGCTCAACAGACATGGCAGGATAAGCTGTCTGTCTCTCTGCCTCGGTGATTTGTGCGAAGATACGATTATGCTCTGGCAGGTCAGTCATTACTGCAACATTTGCCTCTCGGTCAAGCAAACGCTTGGCACGTGCTGAGGTAAATTGATCGACCGACAAGGGCTTGCCATTATGCGCAACCAACCTTGCCCTGAGCATTGGGATCATCTCTGCTTCAATACCCTGAGCCGTTAACACTTGGGCGACCTGAGCCTGCTCATCGGGTTGAATGTTGATAACAAAGACATTCGGTGTATCTGCCCCCAAACTCGCTTGCCAATGATTGACCAGATTGCCTTGCACAAAGGTCAAAACCAACAAGAGGTAAAGCACCAAGCCAAAGGCGACAAATTGCACCATCAGCGACATGCGGTCGTATTTTAAGTTGGCAATCACCAACCTGAGCCAGCCTCGGCTGGTTGACTGTAACCGAAAGACCAGCGTTTGCAAGATGCCTGCCACGCCCAACAACACCAGCGTAACCACAGCAAACCCCAAGATCACAGGCACACGCACACCGCTGGGTAGGAGCAAGAGCATCACTAGAACCAGCAAAAGCCCACTGACCAACCAAGCCAAGCCTTGTTGACGACGCGACGATTCCGTTTGCCGAAAGAGGTGATGTGGTTTGGTGCGCATCATCTGCCAAAAGATCGGTAGGGTAAATGCCCAGAAAATTAATACCGCACTCACCAGACTTTCAACAATCGCCAACCAAGGTTTTGCGAGGGTAAAGTTCGGCAACCACAAGGCTAACAAGGGTGAGATGGCGGTGATGGTCAGCAATCCCATCAACATCCCCAGCAAACTGGCAAACACAGACAACAGAAGCAACTGTCCAAAAAACACCCCCACCACCTGCTTCTGCTGAACCCCTAAG
>CAZLOM010000084.1:0-2308 GCA_964561185.1 uncultured Piscirickettsiaceae bacterium | reverse complement strand
CAGAAGCAACTGTCCAAAAAACACCCCCACCACCTGCTTCTGCTGAACCCCTAAGGCACCGAGCAATGCCAAGGTTTGCCCCCAGCGTTGCAGATAAAACCGACTGGCGAGCATAATCGCCAAGCCTGCAATGAGCAAACTGGTTAAGGAAGCAATGTCCAAAAATAGCCAAGCGGTTGACAGCGTGGTTTCGAGATCGGTGTCTCGCTGATCGGCTCGGATCACTTGCCAATGGGCTGGCTGGTTGACAATTAACTGTTGATATATCTGCTCAACCGCTGTGTTTGAACCTAAAAAGGTCAACTCATAGAGAACACGACTGCCCGTGGTGATTAAGCCCAAGGACTCAATCCACTCGATGGGAATAAAGACTGGCGGTGCAATTTGGTTTGCCACAAAGCTCAAGGGGTCTTGGTGGGTGTTGACTCCCACAATCTTAACCGACTGTTTACCCAGTGAAATTGTTTGATTCAGCGTCAGGCTCATGCTGTTGATTAACTGCTGATCGACCACTGCCTGTGCTGATTGTCTGTCGGTAAACTGAAGCCAACGCTGATCAGGATGATGCTCGGAAATGCCTCTCACGCTCACCAGCTGAAAATGATCGCCTTGTTCAAGCATGGTGTTAAACTGAATCAACTCACCTGTGCGAATTTGCGCTGATGCCGCTTGCGCTGACCAGTGAGCGGGAATGGGTTGCGTGCTACGCAGTACCAACTGCGCACCCATGCTTTGCACCGTTTCTGCCAACATGGTTGTGCGTACCGACTGTGCCAGTTGCGACATAAATGCCACACTGGCACTGGCTAGGATCACCGCCAACCACAACCACAGATATTCACCTCTCAGGCTAGTGCGTAAGAACCAACGCCATGTCAACCTCATGATGCTCGTACCACCAACTGACCATGATGCAGCTGTACCTGTTGTTGGCATTGATCGGCAAAGCTGGTGTCATGCGTTACCACAATGAGCGTCGTTTTGGGGGTGAGCGATAACAGCAGTTGTTGAATCATG
The DNA here is from genome assembly GCA_964561185.1 of uncultured Piscirickettsiaceae bacterium. Lineage (GTDB taxonomy): Bacteria > Pseudomonadota > Gammaproteobacteria > Thiomicrospirales > Thiomicrospiraceae. The sequence goes on along the minus strand of CAZLOM010000084.1, from coordinate 1,291 downwards.
CCAGCGGTGGTTTCGTCTAGGTTGCCTGTGGGTTCATCGGCAAAAATGATCTCTGGCTCACAGACTAAGGCTCTGGCAATCGCGACCCTTTGTTGTTCGCCGCCTGAAAGGCTGGTGGGATAGTGATCTTCACGATGATCCAGTTCCACAAACCGCAATACCGCTTGGGCGCGTGCCTTAATGTCCTCAGCCCCAAACAATTCTAAAGGGAGCATGACATTTTCCAAGGCGGTCATGCCTGCAATGAGTTGAAATTGTTGAAAGACAAAACCAACACGTTTGGCACGTAATTGCGCCCGTTGATCTTCAGACAAGCCATTGAGTGTCCTCCCGAATAGACGCACTTCACCTGTGGTCGGCAAGTCTAGCCCAGCCATGAGCGATAACAGGGTTGATTTGCCTGATCCTGATCGTCCAACAATGGCTAAAGAGGTACCACTTTCGACAAACAGCTGACAACCGTTTAAAATAGAAACCCCATTGCCAGCAAAAGAGGTTTCATAATGTACATCACTCAGCTCAAGAACGGGTATCATCGGTTTTTCCTTTCGGTTACTGCGGTTATGTTTGTGTTTATCATCGGCACTTCCAGCAGTTTTGCCGCCAGCATTCTCGTATTGGGAGACAGCCTATCGGCGGGTTACGGCATGGCGAGTGAGCAGGGTTGGGTCGGTTTATGGCAGAAGCAACTCTCACAATCCTCCACGCAGGCACATCGCATCATCAATGCAAGCATTAGCGGTGAAACCAGCGCGGGGGGATTGGCGCGTCTTCCTCAGCTTATTGCGCAACATCGTCCTGATTTTTTGGTCATTGAATTGGGGGCAAACGATGCGCTGAGAGGGCAAGACCTCAAACGCCTTGAGAATAACCTATCTGATATGATTGAACAAGCGCAAAGCCATCACATTTCGGTATTATTGTTGGGGATTCAATTGCCGAGCAACTATGGCACCGCCTTTAACCAACGACTTTCAAAGATCTACACCAACTTAGCAACACGCCATCAAACGCGATTAGACCCGTTCTTTTTAGCCGACCTTGTCAACCTACCCAATCCGCTACAAGCCGATGGACTTCACCCAACAGCAGAGGTACAACCTGCCATCATGGCACGGGTGGCGCGACATCTGCCTTTAGCGGTTTTGGGGAACTAGAGGAAAAGTGCATTTGCTGGCTAACTAGCAGAATGGCGTGTCTTTGGTGGTGACTGAAACCGCATAATACAATTAACGCTTCAAACCGCCGATCCACAGGCAAAACCACTTGCCCATGCCCATTGAAAATTATA
>CAZLOM010000083.1:0-8964 GCA_964561185.1 uncultured Piscirickettsiaceae bacterium | reverse complement strand
GTCAGGCGATGCTACAAGGCTTGGTTTCTGGTGAAAAGCTATCCAGTCGCTGGGTCGATGTCGGAACGCCTGAGCGATTGGTACGGTTGGATGGTGAATTACAACTGAAACCGTAAATCTTTCATCTTAAACCCCGTCAATGCACCCTCAACGCCTTTAAGAAAAGCGATGGCTTTGAAGGTTTCACCCATTTCGTCTGGGAGGGTGAGGGTTTTGATTTGTTGCGCGATTTTTAGTTGTGCGATCACATCAGCCTCTGGGTCAACCAAGTCTAATAAGCCCAATGAGAGCAAGAAGTTAGATTGAGTGGTGAAACCTGATAAGGTCAGTCCTGCACTGTGTCCTGCTTCCGCTACGGCGGTAAAATCTACTGATGCGGTGATGTCTTGTAAACCGACTTGCCAGAATACATCCTGATGCACGCGCTGACGATAATAGGCTCTCAATGTCCCCATCCAGCGTTGTGGCGACCAATATTCTTTTCGGCTATAGCCGTAGTCGAGTAATAAGATACCGCCTTGTTGTAAACAATCAGAAAGGGATTGCATCCAAGGGAAGAGAAAATGAGAGACTTCTGTGGTGTAGCCAGTGGTTGGGGTGTGTTGACCCAGATGCTGATGCAGTTGATTGGCGGTTTCCTGTAAGCTCGGTTCTGCAAGTCTTTGCCAATCCCAGACAAATCCTTGTTTTTCTTCCGACCAAACCACAAAGGCTTGCTCACTATCATTAGGCTGAATACGAATCACTTCAACAGGGAGCGCATCAATCACTTCATTCGCCACAATAACGCCTGTGAGTTGTTGTGGGAGTTCGGTTAACCAGCTTACTTTACTGAATAGGTGTTCAGGAAGTTGTTCTGCCAAACGCTCTTTTTGTAAGGCTTGTAACCCTGCACTGGGTTCTAAAATAAAGTAGGCGGTAGGCAGAATCCCCATGTCATCAAAGGCGAGTAGCATCGCAATCGCTAATGCCCCAGAACCTGCCCCAAGTTCTAACACACTGCCTTGATGCACGCGAAGAAGGATTTCTGCGGTTTGTCTGGCGATGCAAGCCCCAAACAGAGGTGATACTTCTGGCGCGGTAATGAAATCGCCTTCAGCCCCAAACTTCGCTTTACCATTGGCATAATAACCCAGTGCCGGCGTATATAAAACAAGTGACATAAATTGTGCAAAGGTCATTTGACCTTGGCGGTTGAGTTGTTTGCGAATATGATCAACCAGTTGATGGCTAAGGGTTTTTTCTTCCGTAGATGGGCTAGGGAGGTGATGAATACTGCTACGATTTTTGGTTGTCTGTGTTGAGTGAGTTATTGGGGGCATGGCGATTCCTTTAGGTTGTAAGATCTTTAATTTTGGTTTAATTATAGAGGATAACCTTGTTCGGGTGGATATGCTGATCGCATCTAGCTTGACTCATTATGGTGTGATTTTTGCTCACCTAAGTAGAATTTCCAATCACATTATAAGTTTAATTTATGGTGAGCAAGAAATTTCAATCAAAAAAGTAATTGCTAATATAGCGCATATTCTGTATTATCTTGCACCTAATCTGCATAAGTAGATTTATCGCCATTGGCTATTGGCGTGGTGCAGACGCATCTAACAAGGAGCAACTCAATGTCAGAAATTATTGAAAAAGTTGCTGTCCAGACCGAAGAAAGCCGTACGCAAACGCGTCGTGCTTTCATCAAAGGCGGTATGGCAGTAGCGGGTACGGTGATGTTCACCAAAGCAGCGGAAGCAGCTTATGACCCAAAAACGGCTGTTAAGCCATATGCGGGCAAGCAAGAGATTACAGAAGTATTAGAGGATGCCCCAGCACGTCATATGTTGGGTACTGGTGTTATGTCTAGTACATACAGCATGCCTTCTCAATACGAAAAAGAAGTTCGTAAGCGTACGTTGGAATGGTTAACGCCAGACACCTTAGCTTCGATTTCGATGACACCAATTCAAAATATGCACGGTACAATCGTTCCTAACGGTTTACACTTTGACCGTTTCCACGGTGGTGCTATTGACATCGACCCAGCAACACACAAACTTGTGATTCACGGTTTGGTTGAACGTCCTTTGATGTTCACGATGGATGACTTGAAGCGTATGCCTTCAGTCTCTCGCGTTTACTTCCTAGAGTGTCCAGCTAACGGTGCGTTAGAATGGAAAGGTGTACAGGTTAACTCTGTACAGTGGACTCACGGTATGATGTCTTGTTCTGAATGGACTGGTGTGCCTTTGTCTTACTTGTTGAAAGAAGCAGGTGTTGATCCTAAAGCAACTTGGTTGATTCCTGAAGGCGGTGATGCTTCTGGTTTGTCACGTTCTATCCCAATGGAAATTGCGATGGATGACTGTATCGTTGCTTACGCAATGAACGGCGAAGCGTTACGCGTTGGTCAAGGTTACCCAATCCGTTTGGTCGTACCTGGTGCTGAAGGTAACATGTGGGTGAAATACTTGCGTCGTTTGAAAGTAACGAACAAGCCTTTACACCACCGTGAAGAATCATCTAAGTACTCTGAATTGATGCCAGATGGCACAATCCAACGTTTCTCTTGGATGATGGAAGCTAACTCAGTAATCACTTACCCATCTCCAGACTTCAAAATGTCAGGTCCTGGTCGTTATGTGGCTAAGGGTATTGCTTGGTCTGGTCGTGGTCGTATCACGCACGTTGACGTGTCTTTGGATGGCGGTAAAAACTGGAAAGAAGCGAAATTCACTTCGGTTGCGCTACCAAAAGCGTGGACTCGTTTTGAGTTTGAGTTCGACTGGGATGGTTCAGAAGTATTCTTGATGAGCCGTGCAACGGACGAAACAGGTTACGTTCAACCACCAATGGTTCAAATGCGTAATGCTATTGGTACGAACGGCGTTTACCACCGTACCGCGATGGTGACATGGCGTGTTCACGCTTGGAACAGCGATCGCAAAGGGGAGATTGAGAATGTTCAATACTAATAAATCATTGTTAGGCGTTGCGATTACTGCCGCTCTGTTTGCTTCTGGCTGTCAAGCTGAAAAAACAACTGCTGCTGCACCTACTCAATCAATGGAAGACATCATTGTTGACGTATATGGTGGTTATGGTCGTGGTGACGCATCTCACCGTTACCTAGATACTGAATTGCACGGTAAGAAATTTGGTTCTTTTGCTGATCGTCGTAATCCTGCTCACCCATATTCTTCAGAAGTGGATGACAAGATCGACGGTGGTAACAAAGGCAATTCTGCGTGTAAGACACCAAAAGCATTTAATACCGTTTGGGAAAATGCTGATCGTAATACCAAAGCAGACTACAAAGCATTCGGTTACGGTACACCTATCGCTGAATCAGCGATGAAGAAGTGGGACATCAACGTTTATGCTGACGGTGAAGGCTTGCCAGCAAAAGGCGTGGGCATGACCATTGCTGAAGGTGAAAAAGTTTACCTAGCTTATTGCGGTATGTGTCACGGTGAGTTTGCTGAGGGTGCTAAGGGTTACTTACCATTGGTAGGTGGTTCTATGGATTTGGCGGCGGCTGATCCTACTGAGCCTAACAAGTTCCGTACCTTAGGTAACTACTGGCCATATTTGACTTCATTACATGATTACATCAAGCGTGCGATGCCATTCTTCGCACCTGTGAATGATTCAATCGGTGATGCAGGCTACTTAGGTATTTCTGGCTTCTTAGCTTTTGCTGAAGGCTTGACATATGATGGCGGCAAAAAACTTGAAGAAGATACTTACTTCGACAGCGAAATGTTGATGAAAGTAAACAAGGAAATGCCTAACGCAGAAAAATTCTTCTGTGACGACCGTCCTGCAGTTAAAAATGTACGTTGCATGAGCAACTGTGCGAAAGAACTTGTTGGTGACGGTACTGGTAACATTCATAAATTTACTACGGTAATTATGGGACCAGATGGCAAGCCACAATACAACGTACTTCAACGTCCAAACGGTGAAGATGTTGCAGCGGGTGTTGGTAAAACTGACATGTAATGCTGACGTGCCTGCGCGTGATCTCTTGATCGCGCAGGCATGGTTATGATTGAGTTACTTGGTTACTTGTTGATAAGGTAACTCAATCATAACCAAAATCCTCTCGAACCCATCTTTAGGGGTTATCTTTATGAATCAACTCATTGATCCATTCAATCGAAAAATTGAATACCTTCGTATTTCCGTTACCGACAAATGTAATTACCGTTGTAGCTATTGTATGCCAGAGCAGGGCGTGCATCCTGAAGGCAATCACACTGAGTATTTAAGCTATGATGAACTTGCTCGTATTGCGCGTGTGTTTGCAGAAATGGGCGTATGGAAAATTCGCTTAACAGGTGGTGAACCGCTTGTTCGTAAGAACTTGCACGAATTGGTTGAGAAAATCAATGCGATTCCACAAGTAACCGACATTGCGCTGTCAACCAATGCCGAAAAGTTAGCAGGCTATGCCGAACGCTTAAAGCAAGCAGGTATTACGCGCACCAATGTTTCCTTCGATTCGCTTAACCCTGAAACCTTTGAACGCATTACCCGTGGTGGTAATTTGGCTAAGGTCATCGAAGGCATTGATTCAGCGATTGCTGTGGGTATGACTCCCGTCAAACTTAATATGGTGGTGATGAAGCGCACCAATTTTGATGAAATTCCTGCGATGCTGGATTTTGCCATCGAAAAAGGCGTTTACCTGCGCTTTATTGAAACCATGCCGATCGGGTCGGCAGGGATTAGTGTGATGGATGAGCACGTTTCTGCGGATCACATTTTGGCACGGGTGAAGGCGCATTTAGGGGCTGAATTAACGCCTGTTGTTGATGGTATTGAGGCAGGACCTGCCCGCGTGTTTAAGGTGGCAGGAACCGAAACCAAAATTGGCGTGATTTCAGCCGTGTCGCAACATTTCTGCGAAACCTGTAACCGTGTTCGCTTGACCGCTCGTGGTGTCTTAGCATTGTGTTTGGGTCAAGAAGACTCAGTTGATTTACGTGCGCCTTTGCGTGCAGGTGCAACGGATGATGAGTTGAAACAGATTATTTTATCGGCAGTGGCGAAGAAGCCAGAACGTCATCATTTTAATGAGAATCGTCATAATATTCAATTTCGTCAGATGGTTAGCTTAGGAGGCTAATGATGTTGGTGCGTTATTTTGCCTCACTGCGTGAACAGTTGGGGGTGTCAGAAGAGACGGTTTCTTTGCCTGTTTCAACCGTACAGGAGTTGATTGATGTTTTAGCACAGCGGGGTGCGCTCTGGCAGGAGCTCCTGCAAGACAATCGCCGTTTGCAAATTGCCGTGAATCAGGACATGGCACGCCGAACGTCTGCGCTTTCTGCCGATGATGAGGTTGCTTTTTTTCCGCCTGTCACGGGAGGCTAATTCATGAGCACACCCATTGCGATCTCGGTACAGACTGAGGATTTCGACCTAGGACAAGAGCTGTCCGCGCTAACGCAGGGTAATTCTGCCATTGGTGGGGTTGCCGCCTTTGTTGGTTTGGTGCGTGATGTCAATGAAGGCAAAGGGGTTTCAACCCTATCGCTTGAACATTATCCGGGTATGACGGAAAAGTCTTTGCAAAAAATTGCCGATCAAGCCTGTGCGCGTTGGGCTTTGCAGGGCGTTCGTATCCTGCATCGCGTGGGTGATCTCGCCCCCGCAGATCAAATTGTGTTGGTGTTGACGGCAAGCATGCACCGTCATGCGGCGTTTGAATCGGCGGAGTTTATCATGGATTTTCTGAAATCACGCGCACCTTTTTGGAAAAAAGAACACACGCCCGATGGTGCACACTGGGTAGATGCCCGAGAAAGTGATGAACAAGCCTTAGCAAGATGGGGTCAGGACGATGAATAAGGCGTTATTATCGGTTGAAGAAGCGCAGGCTCAGTTGTTGGCGCAAGTCAAAACCATCTCAGCGACGGAATATGTTTCCTTAGCGGAGGCTTCGGGTCGTGTGTTGGCGATGAATATCACCAGCGAGGTAGATGTGCCATCGGCAGATGTGTCGATGATGGATGGCTATGCCCTCAATCATGAGCAGATTCAGCCAGCGCAGGGCTATCCTGTGTCTCTGCGGATTCCAGCGGGACAGTTGAATCCTGCCCCCTTATCAGACAATAGCCTTGCTCGTATCTTCACGGGAGCGGTTTTGCCTGAAGGGGCGACTGCGGTGGTGATGCAAGAGGAGGCGGAAATCCAAGCAGATGGTCTCGTTTTACTCTCTCATCGCGTTCAAGCGGGGCAGATGATCCGTCGGCAGGGCAGTGATATTGCCTTAGGACAACAGGTGTTGTCTGCTGGAAAAAGACTCTTGCCAGCAGATGTGGGTTTGTGTGCCAGCATCGGGCAATCCCTTCTGCTGGTACGTGAGCCCTTAAGCATTGCCCTGATCACCACAGGTGACGAGTTGGTCGCGCCTGATCAGCCCTTACAGAAAGGACAGAGTTACAACTCGAATCAATCTCTCATTCGTGCCTTCCTGCAGGAACAGGGCTATGTGGTGAAAACCTTTCATTGTCCTGACGATCGTTCCGCAACCATTGCGGTGTTTTCCGAGGCAGTTGAACAGTGCGATGTGGTGATTAGCACGGGCGGTGTGTCTGTCGGAGAGGAGGATCATGTACGAGCGGTTGTGTCTGCTTTAGGGCATATTGATGCTTGGAAAGTACGCATGAAACCCGGTAAGCCTTTTGCCTTTGGTCGCCTGCAAGGCAAACCCTTTTTAGGGCTTCCTGGCAATCCTGTTGCCGCTTTTACGACCTGTCATCTGTTTGTTTTGCCAACCTTAGCCAAGTTACAAGGGTTAACCTACGTGATGCCACAAGCTATGCCTGTGATTGCGCACTTTTCGTTTAAGTCGGGCGATCGTCGTGAGTATTTACGCGCACGCTTGCTGCATCAAGCACAAGGGTTGACGGCAGAAATTTATCCGAATCAGGCATCTTCAGCGCTGATTTCGACCAGTTGGGCAGAGGGTTTTGTGATTGTTCCTGAACACCATGAAATTGCGATGGATGATACCGTGCGATTTGTGTCTTTTTCCGCATTTAGGCAGTGATGAACATGAGTGACATGCAGACCTTGTTGTCTCCTGACGTTGCCCGTGAGCAATTGATTGCGCAACTTGCGGTGCAACGCAAGGTGGTGTGGGTGGATTTGCAATCGGCGGTGGGGAAAATTCTTGCCCAGCCAGTGGTCAGTGATCTCGACTTACCACCTACCAACATTGCCATGATGGACGGTTACGGCATTCGCTCGCTGGACATCGCACTGTCCTTGCCTGTCACCCATCGGATAACCGCAGGAGATGTCGCCGATTTTTCGCTGGCGCAGGGTGAAGCCTGCCGCATTTTTACAGGTGCGATGATTCCTGATTCGGTAGATTCGGTAATTCGTCAGGAAGATGTGACGGTGGTTGATGGACAGGTGCAGATCATGGCACACGCCAAACCATTTCGTCACATTAAGCAGAGCGGTTCTGATGTGGCTCAAGGGCAAACGGTATTAGCAGGGGGCGTGCGTTTGACAGCGGCTCATATCGCGCTATGTGCCAGTATTGGCTTAGATCAACTGCCTATCTATGCGCCTTTGCATATTGCTCTGTTGGTCACAGGCAGTGAGTTGGTCAATCCCGGTCAGCCCTTGCCTCAGGGTAAAATCTACAACTCTAACTACGCCATGATTTACGCGTTGCTGGTGCAAGCAGGCTTTCAGGTAACGGCGTTCAATAATGTTGAAGACAACTTGCCTGCAACCCTATCAGCGTTACAGTCAGCGGTAGCAATTGCCGACATGGTGATTACCACGGGTGGTGTCTCGGTGGGTGAGGAAGACCATGTCCGCAAGGCAATTAACCAATTAGGGCAAATTCGCATTTGGCAGGTGGACATGAAACCCGGTCGTCCTTTTGCCTTTGGCGCGATTCAGGAGAAGCCTATTTTTGCTTTACCAGGTAAGCCCGTTGCCGCCTTTACCATCTATCATCTGTTTGTTCTGCCAGCCTTGTTGCGGGCGCAGGGTGCAGATCGCTTTTTACCTGTCTCCTATTGGGTTCAGGCAGGTTTTTCTTTGGTGACAGGGCAGAAGCGTGAATTTTTATCGGCACGATTGGGTAGCGAGCTGGGTAAGCCGATTGTGCAGTTAGACGTGGCAGACAAAAACGCCTCTTCTATCTTAGCGATGGCACAAGCAACAGGCTTTATTCTGGTTGAACCACAACAAACCATTCAGCAAGGCGATTTTGTGCTTTATTTTCCTGTTAATTTGGGATGAGCATACCCGCTATGTCAGTATAGTGGTCACGCGAGTTTTCTTGCCAGATTGGTATCTAAAGTCAAAAGTGTTAACTGATGAGATAATGCGGTTGCGGCAACAATAGCATCGGGAAGTTTGCCAGCGAATTGTCGTCTGAAAGCGATTGTTTTGGCTTCTACAACGGGATCGATCGGTAAATAAACTATCTGATTTAATAACTGCTCGATTGCCGTTAGTTCTTGTTCGGTAATATGGCGATAACTTAACAGTTCCATGCGAGTAACTGCACTAAAAGCACACTGATGCCAAGTAAAATGGTACTGCCTTAACAGGGCTAATGCGTGCGGATTTCGATTAAGCAACCCGATAATCACATTGGTGTCTAACAAGTATTTAACGCCACTCATTACGCATCTCTTGTTGCAGTTTTAGAGGGTCTTTATCTGCAAGGCTTTGAATAAAAGGGACATCTTTCAGTAACTCGTCTAGGTTGTCACTGTGGGTAGTGCTGTCCTTTTGTTGAACCGCATATTTAGCCGTTACAAACGCTACTAACTCTTTGGCAACCATTGTTACATCCAAATTTTTCGCCCACTCATCGGGCAGTTCAATAGCAATTTGCATCTTATTTTCCTCTAAAAGCGAGTTGATTTACCGATGACGCTCTTGTGATGCTTCTGCATACAACCCCTCACTCACCAACTGAGCGGCTTTGAA
>CAZLOM010000082.1:0-9056 GCA_964561185.1 uncultured Piscirickettsiaceae bacterium | reverse complement strand
GCCGACACACGGATTTTCAATCCGTTGCTCTACCGACTGAGCTACCCGGCCAAACAATGACGCTATTATAAGATGAATCTTCTAGTAGCGCAAGTGTTTTTTAATATTTTTTTAATATTTATGCTAAGGCTTCCAAAATGGTTTGCTTAACCTGTTCAATGTCAGCAGTACCATCGGCTTTAATGTAACGTAAGCTGTTATTTTTCTCAGCAAAATCACGATAGAAGTTAATGAGAGGTTGCGTTTGTGCCGCATAAACCTCTAAACGCTTTTTAACCGTTTCTTCTTTGTCATCGTCGCGTTGAATCAAATCTTCACCTGTTTGATCATCCTTACCTTCCACTTTTGGAGGATTGTAAACAAGGTGGTAAGTACGTCCAGAAGCCAAATGAACACGACGACCTGCCATACGCTCAATGATCAACTCAGCAGGCACATCAATTTCTACCACGGCATCCAAGGTGATACCTGCTGTGGCAATCGCTTCTGCTTGCGCTAGGGTGCGAGGAAATCCGTCTAATAAGAAACCATTGGCACAATCTGGCTCGGCAATACGAACTTGAACCATACGAATGATCAAATCATCGGGCACAAGATGACCAGCATCCATATAACCTTTCGCTTCTAAGCCCAAAGGCGCACCAGCGCGAATAGAGGCTCTTAGCATATCACCCGTAGAAATTTGTGGAATCGCATAATGGCTGGTTAAAAAGTTGGCTTGTGTACCTTTACCTGCACCAGGTGCGCCCAATAACATCAATTTCATGCTAGAAACTCCGTAATATAAATCATCAAAACAAAAACAAACGATAGAAAAACAAACAACAAACTGTTCACATTAACACAAAATATCATCCGCTGGCAAAGATTGCATGTCAACTGGCAAAGGTTCATCTCTACCCTGATCAACCCGAACCACCAAACCATCCTTAGCTTCATTAACCTCAGCCAATAAGCGTGACTGTTTACCAAGATCACCAAACAGAATCACATCAGCCAATGGACGCTTAAGATAGGTTTCAATCACACGATCTAAAGGTCTAGCACCCATTTTAGGGTCAAATCCTTTTTCAGCCAACCAATCACGTGCTGACTGTGATAAATGTAACTGTAACTGTTTTTGCTCCAACAACGCCTCTAAGGCAAAAATTGCCTTATCAACCACCTTAGGCATAATGTCACGAGACATCTGCGAGAAGGGCACAACCGCATCTAAGCGATTACGAAACTCTGGCTTAAAGGTATTGTCCAAGGCTTTTTGTGCGGAATGCACACCACCCTGATGTTGTAAAAAGCCATAGCTCGATTTGTCTAATTGATCAGCACCCACGTTTGAAGTCATGATCACAATGAGGTTACGACAATCGGCGGTACGACCATTGTTATCGGTTAATCGACCATCATCCATCACTTGCAAGAGCAGATTAAAAATATCAGGATGTGCCTTTTCAATTTCATCTAATAACAAAATCGCGTGAGACTGTTTCATAATCGACTCAGTCAACAAACCACCTTTTTCATAACCAACATAACCGGGAGGCGCACCAATCAACCGCGCCACGCTATGACTTTCCATGTATTCAGACATGTCAAAACGTAACAATCCGATGTTCAAATGATGTGATAACTGTTTTGCCAACTCCGTCTTGCCAACCCCTGTTGGTCCTGTAAACAAGAAGCTTCCCCAAGGTTTATTGGGCGCACGCAACCCTGCACGTGATAACTTAATCGCACTCACCACCTGTTCAATCGCATGATCCTGTCCAAACACCACACGCTTCAGGCTATCACTCAAACTCAATAAATGTTGTTTTTCATCTTGATTGGTATCTGTGATCGGAATATGTGTTTGACTGGCCAACAAACTACGAATTTCTATGGCAGTAATACGGCTACGACGCTTTGACGCTGGTTTTGCTCGCTCTCTAGCTCCCGCTTCGTCAATTAAATCAATCGCTTTATCAGGCAGGTGACGATCAGGCAGATAACGATCAGACAACTCTGCCGCCGCCGTTAACGCGCCTAAGGTATATTGCACCTGATGATGCGCTTGAAATTGTTCTTTCAATCCTTTAAGGATCGCAATGGTGTCAGCAACAGAAGGCTCAAGAACATCAATCTTTTGGAATCGACGATTTAAGGCGCGATCCTTAGCAAAACTGTTACGATATTCCTCAAAAGTGGTTGCACCAATGCACTTGAGTGTCCCTTTCGCTAAGGAGGGTTTCATTAGGTTGGCGGCATCCATTGCACCACCTTGAACGCTACCAGCACCGACAATGGTATGGATTTCGTCAATAAACAAAATCGCATTATTGACCTGCTCAATCTGCTGAATAATACGCTTAAACCGCTTCTCGAAGTCACCACGATAACGCGTACCCGCCAACATACCGCCTAAATCAAGGGTATAAAGTTGTGCACCTTTTAATCCATCAGCGACCTGATCGGCTTCAATGGCTAAGGCTAGGGCTTCAGCGATTGCTGTTTTCCCGACCCCCGGCTCACCAACCAACAAGGGATTGTTTTTACGACGACGTAACAACACTTCACTGACCCTTACCAATTCGGCATCACGTCCGATGACAGGGTCAATTTTTCCACTCTTAACCAACTGATTTAAGTGAATGGCATATAAGCCTAGGGCATCTTCTTGCTCTTCTTTTTCTTTGGCAGACGACTGAGGCTGTGCTTTTGTGGCTTCAGGCTTTGCTTCTTTACGCAGACCGTGCGCAATAAAACTCAATAAACTGGCTTTATCAGCACCATTGCGTTCTAAAACTTCCGCAGTAAGACTGTCTCGTTCACCATAGATAGCCACCAATAAGCCTAAAGCAGAGACCTTATCTTTTGGGTGTTGCTGTGCGCTGTAAATGGCTCGTTCAATGACGCGCTGTAACGCAATGGTCGGTACAGGTTCATCTTCTTCCGAACCACTGACCTCTTGCAAACTTAATAATTGAACCAATTGCAACCGCATTAAGTCCAACTTAACCAAACAGGCCTCTAAGGCTTCCTGTACTTTAGGGTGTTCAATCATCACCGTTAGCAAATGCTCCAGTGTGACATACGCATGTTGTTGCTGTTGCGCTAAGGTAAACGCACCAGAAAGAATATGTTGAACGTCTTTTTCAAGCATAGACATCTCTTCTTATCCTCTATTTTTTCTTGTAGTGAACATCAATTTCTTTCAGGTTGAACTGTTGCTAACAGCGGATAACCTTCACGACGTGAATGCTCTTGCACTTGTGAGACCTTTGTTTCAGCAATTTCTAAATAATAGGTACCGCAAACAGCCTGCCCTTCATGATGAATGGTTAACATGATATCGTTTGCTTTTTCTTCTGGCAAACGAAAATAACGCATGAGTAAGTCAACAACGAAATCCATAGGGGTAAAATCATCGTTATGCAAAATCACATCATAACGACGCGGTGGATGATACTGTGTTTGCTCCAAACTAATGGGATCAAGTTGACTGATCGACATGACAAAAAACAATTCCTTAGGTAAGCTAATATAACACGAATACAACAGATACCAGACAAGCTAACAGAGGGGGTGAACGCCTTAGTCAGTCATCTCGCTATTTACGATTCTTTATCTAGGATGATTTTAGCATACAAATCGCCCGATAAGCGGAAACGTCCAGCGGGAAATCCTTTTTGACGAAATTTAAGCATGCTGCCTAGCTTAATGCCCTTAGGCACATTCACCTTAAAGAAACCAGACGGTGCATCAAAATAAACCGTTCCGCCATTTTCCCACACCCGACGATTGATCTTGAGCTGCATGTACAGATCATTGCCTTCGATCTTATAAGGGGAATGATGGGTGATTTTGAAAGAGACGATGTAATCGCCAGCAGGCTCACCATTGCGACCAGGAAAGCCTTTTCCTTTGAAACGCGCCTGCTTACCATTGATAAATTCACTATTAAACGCAATTTTGGTATTTAGGCTGGGAATATGATAATAGCCCTGCTCAATGACCTTAAAGGCATACTTTAGGGTTAACGGATAAACCACCACACGATCTAACGAACTGGACAAACGATGACTATCATCTTGACCACCAAACCCTGACGAACCCTGCCATGTCGAAGTGCGACCTCTCTCTCTGCTCTGATCATTAGATTGAAAAGAAGAACGCTGTTGACGCGCCTGATAGGAAGAAGCCGCCGCCTGACGTAAGGCATCAATGGCAGAATCATATGCCGACTTATGACGACTTAACACCTCGTAAGCTTCAGAAACTTCCTGAAAACGTGAGGTTGCTAGGGGATGCCCGTTCACATCTGGGTGATAGCGACGTGCGAGTTTACGAAATGCCATCTTAATTTCCGAGCCATCACACTCCCGAGACAAGCCCAGTACCGCATAATAATCTTTATTCGTATCAAATAAATCGATCATGTCAACATTCCACCCAGAAAAAACTTAAAAACACATAAAAACCAATTCATTAGCAAATCAAATCATTGTTCAACTGATTATCACCCAAATAGTGACACAACTCATGTTTCTTCTTGTAGCCATCTTGTGCCAAGACCTCTAGATAACGTAGCACATCCATACTCGCCATCTCCATATTTTTCAAAGCAACACCCGCTTGTACGCATTCACCTTTCTTGATAAGAGCCAAGGCATCATGAGCATGGCGGTGAATTTCTTGATGTGAAAACTCGATTTCATGATACCCATTCAATTTAGAATAGCAGTGTCTGCCGTCACCCTCATAATACCATTTACCCAATCGACAGTCATGATGTGACTCTAAGTCATCTGCTTTCAAGTCGGACAAGCCCAAATAGGCTTTGTAAATATCACTTTTAAAGGCTAAATGATCCATTTTTGCAGTGGTCACAAAGAAGCGTAAAATGTTGGCATTGATTAGGTTTTTCATATTTTCAGTAATGTCAATCAATGTAGAAAGCGTCTGATCAGCTTCTTGTCCTAAGCCACTTAATTTTATTGAAGCTGAATTAGCGTTTTCAATCTGAGTATGCGATGAAACCACTTCCTGTTGGATATAATTAACCAAATTGGCAATATTTTCAGCAGCCTGAGCTGTTTTTTGCGACAAACTTCTCACTTCATCCGCCACGACTGCAAACCCACGACCAGACTCACCCGCTCTTGCCGCCTCGATTGCCGCATTGAGTGCCAATAGGTTCGTCTGCGCTGAAATATCTGAAATCACACCAATGAATCCACCTACCTCAGCGGCGCGTTCATTAAGAGAATCCATCATCGTAGCAGACTTTCCCATCAAACCACTTAACTCATTGATGCCTTTAATCATTAAACGCACCCTCGTTTGCGTCTTTTCAGAGGTCGTGCGAGAAGTCATCATTGGTAGCAGATCTTGATTACTGTTGTCATGCAAATAACGCATCGACTCCTGAAATACCTTTAAACTCTCTACATAATCGGCAAAAGCACGAGAAAAACTGTCATCGGCCACTTTATGAGTATTTGTCGCCGCAAGGCTATCCGCAACCTTACCTTGAGACAACTGCTCAGTTAATGCTGATACTTTTGCTTTCAAACGGCGATTTTCATCTTTTAGAAATTGATTTTCTTCGATGAGTTTATGTTGTTTCGAAAAAAGACTACTAAACATACCACATATTCCTAACGGCTTATTTTTTTAGCTAACTTAGCAAGTAATAAGCCAACAAAGACAGGTCTTGTTGATCTGTTAATAAAAACTGACATCACCAAACAAAACATAAACAGCTCCGACCCCTCCATCGTCCTCACGAGCTGAACAAAATGCTAACACGCGCGACTGATGGCGCAACCACCAGTTAATGAAGTTTTTTAATACGGGTTCCTGCTGATCGCCTCCCATGCCTTTTCCATGAATGATCAAGGCAAATTGATCGTTAGGTCGGTGACAGGAAGCCAGCCAGTGTGCGAGTAGATCTCTCGCCTCTTGCTCAGTCATGCCATGCAAATCCAGAATACAGCGCGTACTAAATCGTCCAGTTCTTAATTGCTGTTGTTTTTTTGCCGAAACAGAGGGGTGCGCATAAAACAAGATGCCTGATGAATCTACTGAGTCAACCGCCTGATGTTGACTGGAAGCGTGCTGCCACCAATGCTCAAGGCTATGCTCTTCTCGATGATGGTAGTTTACTCGCTTTTTAGGATGTACAGATACCTTAACAGGCGGTAAGGGCGGAGCTAAGGCAATTTGCTTTAAGCGACGTACGCCACGCATGGCAAGTGTAAACAGCTCATTCTCATCGGCATTATTAGCCTGATCTTTTTCATTCTTAGCTTTTTCATTTGCAACATATTCTTGCTCAGGTATTGTCTTTATTGCCTTAACTTTCATCTCATCTGCTGTCCGTTGATTGGTCAATCCTCGTTGATACGACTTGCCACCGCTCCTGATTGATTTTTATATTTTGCGTCTGCGCGTTTGTGGTAAGGACGATCGGCAGGTCCTGACATGGTTTCAAAATTGATGGCACAAATGTCCATACTCGGACGTAACCCAAGCGGTAACTTACCCATGTTGTGGATTTCTAAGACGATTTGACCACTCCAACCTGGATCAATACGATGTGCAGTCACGTGTACCATTAACCCCAATCGCGCTAAACTAGATCGACCATCTAGCCAACCAACCAGATCGTCAGGTAAGGTCACTTTTTCAAGCGTCACAGCTAACGCCAGCTCTCCTGGATGCAAATAGAAAATCTCCTCATCGGATAACAGAATCTCTTTTCCCATGATTTGATTGAGCGTGTGTTCTAAATCTGATTTTTTAGCAGATAAATCGACAAAGCCCGCAGTGTGGTCTGCAAAAACGCGAAAAGCATGACCCAAACGCAAATCAACACTGATGCCTTTAATTTTACTGGCATCTGGTGATGGCGTAATCTGAATACGCCCAGTCTCTAAAGCCGACTCAATGTCTCGATCTGATAGGCGCATAACATAAATCCTGTTCAATGATGAAATAGGGTAAAAAATAACGATAACCATTTCTCATGCTAATGGCTCGTCATTTCATTCAATTGCAAGTATTCTAACAATTTTTGCATCGCCTGCCCACGATGGCTGATGCGATTTTTTTCTTCAGGGGGTAACTGCGCACTGCTCATTTGATGAGATTCAACCCAAAATAAAGGATCATAACCAAACCCATTTTCACCCAGAGGTTCAGTTAATATGCTACCTTGCCATACCCCTTGAGCAATCAGCGGAAGCGGATCATTAGCATGTTTCATAAAAACCAACAGCGTGACGAATTTTGCTTGCCGATTCTGCCCCGATACAGCAGACAAGTCACTCAACAACTTCGCATTGTTCTGTGCATCACTGGCACCTTCTCCCGCATAACGCGCAGAGTAAATCCCTGGTGCGCCCTGCAAGCCTTCAACAACCAACCCTGAATCATCAGCAATCGCAGGCAATCCTGTTTGCAAGCTGGCGGCACGTGCTTTGATCAGTGCATTCTCAACAAAACTTAACCCATCTTCTGGCGGTTGAATGACACCTAGATCGGATTGCAAAATGACCTCCCACCCCAAAGGGGCAAGAAGTTCAGAAAGCTCTTTTGCTTTTTTTTGATTCCCAGACGCTAATACACAACGCATCATACACCTCATTTACCCTGTTATCGGGGTTTTAATCCCTATGGAGTCTCTTTTGGTGAGTCTCTTTTTGACTCTCTTTTTTGAATCTTTTTTGTTAACGGGTTGAACAACCATGATCTTTGCAGTTGCCACCAGAACAACGATAGTAACTTTTCGTGCTGGCATCAGGTCGCATATCAACCGTCTCAGCTTGACAACTGTCTTTGCGCATTAAGAACTGCTCAGTATCGTGAGCTTTTTTGTCTGCCCCCGTTTGATTCACCACATAACTACTGGCAGAACAGCCAGACAATAACAGGCTTGTCATTAGAAAATAACCCAACCGCATTACTTACCTCACTTTATTTTTTTCGACATTAGTCCGAAATTGTTATAGAATTTTGTCCTTATTTGACGCTATCACTTCAACGCTTATCTTACCCGCCCCATTTTACTTGATAGGATTGTATCACACTATGGAAAATTCACTTTTACCTGCTCATGATGTACTCTTTGTGCTTATTGGTGCAGTAATGGTTCTGGCAATGCACGCTGGTTTCGCCTTTTTAGAGGTGGGTACCGTGCGTAAAAAAAACCAAGTCAATGCGCTTGTTAAAATTTTAGCAGATTTAGCCATTTCAACTCTGGCTTATTTTTTCATCGGTTACGGTGTCGCATATGGTGCTCATTTTATGATGAGTGCGGAAGCATTATCGGCGAACTCTGGCTATGAATTGGTCAAGTTCTTTTTCTTAATGACCTTTGCCGCGGCGATTCCTGCCATTGTGTCTGGCGGTATTGCTGAACGTGCTAAGTTTAATCCACAATTGGCAGCGACATTTGCCCTTGTTGGTTTTGTCTATCCTTTCTTTGAGGGTATCGCTTGGAATGGCAATTTTGGTCTGCAAGACTGGTTAGAAGCCAGCTTTGGTGCTAAGTTTCATGATTTTGCGGGCTCAGTCGTCGTTCATGCTGTCGGTGGGTTTATTGCCTTAGCGGCAGTCATGCACCTTGGCGCAAGACGTGGTCGCTACACCAAAGACGGTATGGTATCAGCGCATCCACCGTCAAACATTCCTTTCTTAGCCTTAGGCTCATGGATTTTGATTGTTGGTTGGTTTGGTTTTAACGTCATGTCTGCTCAAAAGCTTGAGGCGGTGACTGGCTTGGTTGCCTTAAACTCATTGATGGCCATGGTGGGTGGCACCTTAGCCGCCTTAGTGGTCGGTAGAAACGATCCTGGATTTGCTTACAACGGTCCTTTGGCTGGTTTGGTCGCCATTTGTGCGGGTTCAGACATAGTACATCCTCTAGGAGCATTGGTAATTGGTACGGTTGCTGGAGGTATGTTTGTGGTACTCTTCACCATCACTCAAAATCGTTGGAAAATTGACGATGTGTTAGGGGTTTTCCCTTTGCATGGCTTGTGTGGTGTTTGGGGCGGGATTGCCGCTGGTATTTT
>CAZLOM010000081.1:3288-9151 GCA_964561185.1 uncultured Piscirickettsiaceae bacterium | reverse complement strand
CCTTAAGCATGCGTTTTTGGTGGTGGTGTCGTGATCTTGATGTCTTTTGCCTTATCATCTTGATTCTGCAATGCAGAAATCAGCAACTCCAATCGTTGCAAAATTTTAGTCACCAACTCTGGTTGTGGTTGTTTTTGCCAGTTCACAGCAATCATCTCTAATTCAGCACAAGCCCCTGCAACCATCACGATTCCCATGGTATTAGCACCGCTTTTCAATTTATGCGCCAACTGCTTGGCTTTTTCCATATCTCTTTGTTGAAATGCCTGTGCTAATTCAGCCAAATCCAGTGGCAACAATCCGATTAACTCTTGATAAACAGATTCGCCTAACAGTTCTCGTAAGTCATCATTTGTTGGTTCTGACACAACCCCTAGCTCGTCACAACCATCAACCAAAGGCAAATAGAGAAGGAAACGCGCACCCTGCTGATAATCTTCATCCAATACCAACATGCCATCAAATTCTTTGACGATTTTCATACAAATCGACAACCCCAAGCCTGTTCCCTCTTCTTGTGATTTGGTGGTAAAGAAGGGATCAAAGATTTTATCTCTTACCGCTTGTGGAACTCCTGTACCTGTATCCGTAATACGAATTAACACCTGTCTTGCCTCTCGCAAAACATAGCCGTCAATGGTCAAGTGATGATCCTTAACCACGCTATGCTTTTTCATCGACTGCACCGCATTAATAATCAAATTCAATAATACTTGCTCAACTTTTGTCTTATCAGCACATATTTGACAGGATGCAGATCTTAATCCTGCAATATCATAATGTAGGCGAATATTTGAAGTATAAAGCAAACTACTGACCACACCCAATATGTCATTAAACACCAAACCAAGCGAGCAAACGGGTCTATCCTTGTCTTCAGACTTACGACTAAAACTCAACATTGACTTAACCAACTTGCTGATGCGCAACACCGCCTCTTGTGATTCGAGAATAACTTCTTTAAATTCGTCATTATCCGATACTAAAGCCAAATACTCTAAATTGGTCAACACACCCGTAATTGGATTATTGATTTCATGCGCCATCGAAGCCGCCATACTGCCCATAATACTCAAACGCTCTTGATGCAGACTCACCAAATGGACTTGACGAATTTTATCAATGCTTTCATTGATCGTGTCTTTTAATACCGCAAAAATGCCCTCAGCAGGTAAGGTAATTTTTTCATTCCAATGCCCCATATTGACTTGCGTCATCACTTCAATCACTGACTCAACCATCTGCTCTAAAGCGTGCAAATGTTGCTGTAAATGCTGATCTCGCGCTTTAATATGCTCTAAGAGTTGGTTGGTCGAGGCAAGCAAGCCATCAATTTCTTGACTCGATAACGCCTCTGGAAAACTGATTAACTGAACACGACCATGATCCACTTGTTGTTTAGCCGTACTTAAGTTTGCCTGCAATAACGCAAAGGGTCGCACAAAACCATTCAGTACCCAACGGATATAGGAAAAAAAGAAAGCAACCATGACCATTAATAAAATGATGATGGTCATGGTTAAGTCCCACAAATTATCCCGTATATCTGCTTCTAATCGCTGATCCACACGACCAATATAACCATTCACATTGTCCATGACATAATGATGTGTCTGATTGAATAAGCCTGACCAGTTTGTCAAAGAAACAAATACCTCCTGCACATCAATGCGTTCAGGTGCATCTTGTAGGACTAATTGTTGAACGATATCATACATTTTTCGCCAACAATCATATTGCTGCAGGGTTTCCCTATACTCATAATGATTAAAAAAAACTTCAAGACGTGCCATATTGGCTAGTAGGATTTTTTGGTCTGCTTTCAACACATAATTTTTGAGCAAGACTTCTGTTCCTGAGATACGCAAGATACCAATGGCTTCACTGAGTTGCATTTGTCCATACAGAGAATTAATATAAGGCAACTCCGTCAAGGCACCCAACCGATGATCATAGCCTTGCCAGACAGTCATTAATTGCGCAATGTGTTGACCATAACTTTGCACCAATAAGTCATGATCACTAAAGACAGCCTCCGAATGGGAGGAATCATTCTGCATCACAGCAGACTGCAAGGTCAGTAAGGAATCTAAAAAGGCAGAGGAATCAAAGGGGAAAAAAGAAAACCGCTGATCAGCCTGATCAAAAGCGATCAGCTCAGTTAGCAATTGCTGACTTTTTTGCTGTACTTGCACCAACTCCGCAGTCAGTAAGCCTGTTTGTTGTGAATCATTTTCTGAATGAAAATAACGCTCCGACAATAATCGCTCATATTGTAAGCTATCAACAACCGCAACCAACTGCTTAGATAAATGAAAATGCTCTTTTAACACACTGGCTGAACGATAATCCTGCCAACTTAACCAGACATAATGCCCAATCAATAGCGTGAGCAATAAAGATACAAAAATAAACAAGGTCGCAAATTGACGCGACAATTTAACTCTAGCCATTATTTTTCTCTAAATGCTAACTCAGAAAGTGCTTTAACATCATCTTAAGTAATCGATGGTTTCCTGAAAATAACGCTCTAGCTGAAGAATCTCTTGTGCAATCAAAGTCGCATCAGGTTCTTGATGCAACAGTGCCAGCAAAGCAACACAAGACTGATGAACCATCTTAGCACAAACAGAAACACTCATGCCCTTCAAACGATGCACATCTCGATAGAGTAAGTCAAAGGTTTGTTCAGCGCAAGCACTTTTCATATAGCGTATTTCTCTTTCACCTTGAGTGATAAAAGTTTTAATCACGCTACTAAAATCACCGCCTAACGCACTTTTTATTTTGTTCAAGCAGGCAATATCTACGTATTTATTGTTATAGTCAAGTGCGACACGCAAGACAAAACGCGCTCCTTGCTGATACTCAGTATCAAGGAAAAATTGCGCATCACAGGCTTTAGCCAAATTGAGCACCAAAGCCAATCCCATACCTGTCCCTTTACCCTGCGCCTTGGTCGTAAAAAAAGGCATGAATATCTTCTGCTGCAATGGCTTAGGCACCCCTAATCCATTATCGGTGATGCGCAACTCCATAAAACGCTCATCCGAAGATAAAACAGCAGAAACCTCCACTGTCGGCTGTTCAATAGCCGCATCAGACAGAGCATCGACTGCATTGCCAATCACATTAAGCAAAATATGGATGAAATCATTTCGATTAATCAATAAACTCAAGCCTGCAAGTTCAGTAGGAATATTCGGCAGAATAACGACTCGCCCAAAGGCTGGCTTAGATTTTAATTGAAGGGCTAATAACTGCAATACCTGCATCATGGCAGAAGACAATAAGATCGGCTCACAGGAATGATGTTGTGTTTCGCCATCGCCACGGGTAAAGTTCAATAAGCCTTTGGCGATCTCAGAAACACGCGTCAGGGCAAGCAAACTTTCTTCGATAACATCTTGCTCAGAGGTAGCCACGGATTTAAGATACAGCAAGTTCGCCAAAACACCCGCGATGGGGTTATTGATTTCGTGCGCCACACCTGCCGCCATAAAGCCAATGGTATTCACCCGTTCTGTTTGTACCTCTTGCTGTGTCAAGGATTGAATGTGATCAACCAACTGTTGCAAGCTATGCTTAACGGTAAATTGTTTTTTTGGCAACAGAGAAGCTGACGGTTGCTTTTCTTGAGACAAGAGATTGAGATAATAATGATTAACCACATTCTCAACGATTACTGGCGCATCACCCTTTACCTGTTGAATAAAAGCATCGATTTGCTGAATCAGTATTGCCTCATCAGACAGTTCTTTCCACTGCACCAAATAACCAACGCGCACCTGATCAACCACAATAGGCGTGATAATCAACTTAAACAACAACTCACCCAGATGCAAATCAGATGACCAAGTTGCTTGTAACAAACTGAGATGTTTCCGAATGCGCTCTGGATGTTGATGGAAACGGTCAATACTGTGCCCCACCAATTGATGCACATCAAAGAAAGAAAAAAGCTTTTTGAGTTCTTCCTCGACCTCAGAAAATAACTCAACGAGAGGATTATTCACAAAACGAATGATAAACTCACTGTCTGCGAACATTAACGCATTGTCAGATAAAGACAAATAGGCTACTAACCAACTCGCTTTTTCTGAAATCATGCCCTCGATGGCTTTCATGCTCATCTGACTGCTTAGCTTGTCATCATGGCAGAAATTTTACCAATCAACACAGGCATATCTACTGGCTTACGTAACACTTCAATTTGACTGCTTTGAGAAATGAGTTTAGCCAACTCAACATTGTCTTGCGTATCAAAAGCGGTCATCACGATGATGGCTTGCGCAATGCCTTCGTCTTGCAAATGCGCTAACACTTCAAAACCATTCATTTCAGGCATCGCCAAATCTAACAACACCAGATTAGGTTTGTGGGCTTTGATCATGGTCAAACCTTCCACGCCATTTTTGGCGGTCAAAACTGTCACCGTTGGTAATTGGACGCTTAACAAACGCGCGTAACTTTTCAAGATAATTTGCTCATCATCCACAATCAATAGCGTAAATGCCACCCTAAACTCTCCTTTTTTTATTGGTCAATATGATGCAACCCTGCATCCCACTTATGATGTAACTGCCTCATCTTCACTGAGATAAGCGTTAAACGCATTTGAGGTCATTTCAATGACTTCAATAAAATCTTCAAACTGTTTTGCAAACACTTTGCTGTCTATTCTATCTTGTTTCAGCATAAACTCAAGTTCTACGGCACTTTGTGCCAAACGATGCGCACAAACAGAGCGACTTAACCCCTTAATACTGTGAACGTGTGAGCAGACTTCTCGCCATTCTTGACGTGCAACACCTGCCTGCATATTGCCGATCAACACCACTAACTCATCCTGTAAATTACGCAATAGGCTGGGTAACTGCCCACCAATCATGCGCACAAATCCAGCCATACAGGGAGTATCCACAATCGCTAAATGCGCATTAACGCCAGCACTAACAGGTAGAGCTAACCTAATGCAACACTCAGCCGTGGGCAGAACATCAAACCGCAAAGTAACCTGAGCTTGCTTGGCTAAGGCTTGTAACAATGCCTCATCCACCTGACAGCCATTGCTTAAGATGCTCAAACTAACCTGTCCAGACTCCTCTACAAACTCAGCAGATAAGTGAATGCTCGGATGTTGTACCTGTTCAAAGGTTGGGATCAAGGCTGTAATCAACTCAACCAATAGGTTTTTAATCAAATGAGGCTCAACGCTGACCCGCGGTAAACCTTGCTTAGGCACAGTGTTGATCAATTCAACCCATTGGTTTTCAGAAAAACTTAACTGTTTTAATAAAGGTTCAAGCATGACCTCAACAGTGGATAAGAGATTCGCGAGACTGATGTCAATCCAAGCCTCTTCATTGCGCAGGTGCATCATATCAAGCAAGGAGGTGACGAGATCCGTCAATCGCGCTAATTGCGCTTGATTCTCTTGCAACACCTCACCAAACTCTGCTTTATCTTGCAACAACAAGGCTAAATATTGCTGATTGGCTGATAGGACACTCAGAGGATTATTCATTTCCTGTGCGATTGCCAAGGATAAGCCTAGCGTGCGCCTTGCCTCTTGAGCTTGTGCCACTGAATCCATTTGAGGGTGAGATAACTTACGCGCGACAACCTCCTGCCGTTGTTCAGCAAGATCAATAGGTACAGTCCTTTCAGGTTGAATAGAGTCTCCCCTCAATAACTGCATGATTTTTTGATATACAGACATTTTTTGTTAATCCCGCTACTGATAAAATTTTACTTCTCTTTGAGATTCTATCATTATTTTATACGGTTGCATACCCCCCCCGCCTCCTCCCCCCCACTCACAACCAAACAACAATTAAAAAAAACACAAACACAAAACACA
>CAZLOM010000081.1:0-3278 GCA_964561185.1 uncultured Piscirickettsiaceae bacterium | reverse complement strand
TTTTTGTTTTTGTAATTCTTTATATTTTTTTTAAGCTTTTCTCCCCCCCCCCCCCCCCCCCTAAAAACGAACAAATTCAATAAATTAAACAAAAAACGACCTAAAAAAAGCAAATATCTTATCAATTTTTACCAAAAATAACGGCATTTGGTTGACGTTGTAGCGTATCGGCAAGGGTTTCAATGGCAGTCGAAGCGCGTGCAACTTCTTGTAATAAATGACGAAGATCATTTTGTAACACAGAATCAGCGTTCAAGCTATGAGTTATCCCTTGCAAGCTGGTGTCTAAAGTGGCGAGCGTCATTCTGGTTTGTACAAGGGTTGCATTCATCTCTTTCGGCACAGTGTCGAACTGCTTCATGAGCTGATTGGTTTGTGCTAACAAGGCTTCGGTTTGACGCAATACCGATTGATCTTGATTGGCATCCAGCACACGGTTAATGCCCTCTGTGGTCTTCTGCAAGGCTTGTAGCGTATTGCCTATCTGCGCCTGCTCTAGCTGGGCCAAAATTTGTTTCAAACTGTGCATCATTGCCACAACGTCATTGGGTTCACCTTGCCCAGCCTGTGTCAAAATACTGCTTTGGTTGGGATAGAGCTGGAAATGATCATCATCCCCCTGAGAGAGGTGATCTCCTACCGCGAGCTGATCAAAATTTTCAAACGACACTCCGCCTTGCATAAACGACAAGAGCGACTCCATTTGCGCCTTGACCCCATCAGCCCCCATTGAAAACTCTAGACCATTAACCTGCCAAAAATAAGTGTTTGCCGTCACCAAGCGATGATAAGGGCTTTTGACAAACACCTGAATGTCCATTTGATTCTTTTGGTCAAGGGTGTAAGAGACGACCTCGCCCACGGCTAATCCTCGGTAAAAGACAGGGGAACCAATGTCCATTGATCCCAAACGCTCGGCAGTAAGGCGGAAATGCTGACCATCGGCAAAGCCACTAAAGGTAGGTGGCTCATCCAATCCACGCATCGAATAGGCGAGATGTGACCCTTCTTCACGCCCTGGTTGTAACGCAATATAAGCCCCTGACAGTAAGGTTCCCAAACCACTAATGGTGCGTGTCGTCACACGTGGACGTACCACCCAAAAACGGGTATCTTGATATAAGTTTCGGGCAAACTGTCTGTCCATGCTCACCAAAACACTCGCCCACTGCATATCGTCACTCAAGCGGATTTGCTTTACCTTGCCTACCGTCACATCCTTGTATTTAACCGTGGTTTTACCTGCCTCTAGACCACTGGCATTGTCAAAGAGTAATTCCACTTCATAGCCTTGGGTGCGCCATGCGTCATAACCAATATAACCTGCAATCAATAAGGCTAATACAGGTACCAGCCACACCATCAACCAATGATAGCGATTGGTTATTACCTCCGCATTGGGGAGCTGTGTTTGTCGATGATGTGTCATGCTTTCTCATCCTGCCTGTCTGTGGATTAACGATTGTTTCGCTTGACAACCCAACCACAACCAACGACTGTGAAATAAATGCGTTGCCCCTACCGTAAGCATAATGACTCCTAAAAAAGCCATGGCTCCCGCCCCTGCCTGCACCTGAGCCAATTCACCAAATTGAACCAAGCCAACCAATAGGGTAATGACAAACACATCCACCATCGACCAAACACCAACCCAACGAATCCAACGATAGACTTTTGTTTTTAAAACCAATTGTTGACACCAGCCGAAATGACTGCTCAACAACAACCCCATCAAGACAAGCAATTTCGTTAGTGGCACCAGAATACTTGCCACAAAAATGACTAAAGCCAAATGCCATTGACCTGCTTGCACAAAATGCACAATACCATCCATGATGGTATCACTAGCGGTTTTACCTAAACTTGTCACCGTCATCATCGGTAAGAGATTCGCAGGAATATACAAAATCCACGCTGAGACCAGTAATGCCCACACCCAAGTTTGATCTTGACGCATCTTGGCTAAGGTCAAGGGATGATCAACTGAGGCATGCGTCATCTGTGGCGGACTGAACACCAAAGACAAGGCAGACACCACAAGCATCAAGCCCACAAATGCCGCCAACGACCAATTGGGAATCACTTGAGCGACATCAGACAATTTAACGGCACTGACCAAAATGCCTAGAAAAAAAACTTCTAGCATCAAGCCCGCACGACTCCAACTCAGCCATTGCCATAATACCGCCGACCAAGCAGATGAAACAGGTAATGCGCGTGGGAATAATACCCAAGCGAGCAAGACGAAATACACAAAAGGCGCGACTAAGGTGGTTAAGGCAATCACAAAACTCAGCAAGAAGGCATCTTTATGCCACAAAATTTCTGCAAGTTGATACCAAAAAACACCTTGTTCAACACCGTTGACTTCAATAGACAAGAGGGGCTGCAAACAACTCGCTCCCCAAAATAAGATGCCTGCCAACCACAAGGCAAATACCTCTGATTGTCGCCATTTAGGGGTTTGGAGTAAGGCAGAACAACGAGGACAAACAGCTTCTTGCCCAATACTGATAGAGGGCAAGGTAAGTTTTAACTCACAATCAGGACAATGGCGAACCACAGTCACCATAAGAACTCTTACCCTTCAGAACTATTGTGCTAGGTGCTTCACAATGCTCACGGCTTCATAAACATGATGATCTTTCACATCCTCAAATTGTTTCGAGGTTTCATAAATCATCGTCTCCAACTCATGCTCAGTGATAATCCCTTTTTTAATCAACAAGGAAATCAATGCTTGTTGCGTCAAAATAGACACTTGAATTTCTGATGAACCAATTTTCATACCCTACTTCCTTACATTGAAAAGGCGATTATCACATCAACAACAGCCTACTTGATTATTTACTCGGCGACAATTTCAAAACTATGCGTCATCTCAGCGGTTTTTCCAATCATGATAGACGCTGAACAATATTTTTCAGCCGATAATTTGACGGCTTTTTCTGCTTTCTTTGGATCGACCTGACCCACAATGCTAAAGTGCATATTGACCTTGGTAAATACCTTGGGCTCT
Organism: uncultured Piscirickettsiaceae bacterium; assembly: GCA_964561185.1. Lineage (GTDB taxonomy): Bacteria > Pseudomonadota > Gammaproteobacteria > Thiomicrospirales > Thiomicrospiraceae. The sequence continues at coordinate 259 of CAZLOM010000081.1, read as the reverse complement.
GCCTCAGCACGCTCGGCTGTTAATTCAGCCGTACAGCCTTTGACGGGTTCTTTCATTTTTTCTAAAATCGACACCACATCAAAACTAGCACAGCCCCCCATGCCCATCAACAGCATTTCCATCGGTCTAGGACCTAGGTTTTGTCCACCAGCCTCTGGAGGACCATCCATCACCACCGCATGTCCAGAGCCTGATTGCGCAACAAAGACGCGATTATCCAACCATTTAACCACTGCTTTCATTTTATTACCCTATTCGT
>CAZLOM010000080.1:0-9398 GCA_964561185.1 uncultured Piscirickettsiaceae bacterium | reverse complement strand
GGGGAAATACCGAAGGGGTGGGAGGTGAAGGCGTTTGGTTCGTTATTAAAAGCCACAATAGGTGGCGATTGGGGCAAAGATGAGCCAGATGAAAAACATACAGAGCAGGTTAAAATCTTGCGTGGCACTGATTTACCAAAAGTTTTTTTAGGTGATGATTCAGCCGTTCCAGTGCGATTTGTGGAAGCTAAAAAACTTAAAACACGACTAATTGAAGCAGGTGATATCGTCATCGAAGTTTCTGGCGGCTCTAAAGATCAGCCCACGGGTAGAAGTTTGTATATGAATAAAACACTTATCTCAAGATTGAATGCACAGTTAGAGCCTGCTAGTTTTTGTCGCTTATTCAAACCATTATCTAAGAAGCTGGGGCAATTTTTAGGTGTTTATCTTGAAAAAATATATCAAGAAGGCAAGACTTGGCATTATCAAAACCAAAGTACAGGAATAAGTAATTTTCAAACTTCTACTTTTTTGGAAAAAGAATTATTAGTCGTTCCGCCTGAACCCATATTGTCATTGTTTTATACACAGGTATCACCTATTTTCGATAAAATTTACAGCTCAGAATCTAATAATTTAATTCAAATTAGAGATTCTTTACTCCCCAAACTATTATCTGGGGAGTTGTCAGTGGATGGGGTGGGTGATGAATAACTTACAAACTACCGAACCAATGCTATACCGTGCTCAACGGACTGGCAAAGGATTTATTTATGACCCAAAAACGTAAAGACTGGAAATCCTTTGATGAACAGCTTGCCATTCTAAAAGCAAGAGGCTTAGCCGTCGATGATAGCTATGAGCAAAAGGCACTGCATTATTTAGAAAAGGTTGGCTATTACCGATTAAGTGGCTACTTTTATCCCTTTCGAGTGCCAGATGGATCGTCAAATCGTAAAGATGATTTTATGGCAGGCAGTCGTTTTGAAGATGTGATCAAGCTTTATGTTTTCGATAAACGTTTGAGATTACTCGTCTTAGATGCGCTCGAAAGAATAGAATTAGCACTGCGTGTCGATGTGGCTTATTTACTGGGTCAAAAAGACAAATATGCTTACGAGAAGCCCGAATGTTTACATGGCTCATTTACCAAAAAGGTGAATCCCAAAACAGGTAAAACACAACATGAAGAATGGCTAGAAAAGTACCACGGATTTATTCGCCGTTCTCGAAGAGAGCCTTTTGTGAAACACCATCTCGACCACTATGAAAAAATTCCTATTTGGGCGGCAATTGAAATATGGGACTTCGGTGCGTTATCTAAGCTCTTTTCGGGCATGAAGCAAGCAGATAAGCAAGCCATAGCCCTAAAATATGCCGATATTGATGCTGAATCGTTTGCTAATTGGTTAAAAGGACTTAACTTTATTCGCAATGTGTCAGCGCACCATAGTCGTCTATGGAATATCAACGTACTAGATCGAGCACCTGTCTGGCAAAAAGATGAACAATGGGTTCAACAGAACAACGCTCGTGTTTTTTACTATTTGTGCATCATGCAACAAATGCTACGCACCATTAGCCCTAACTCAACTTGGTCGATTCGCTTGTTTGAATTGTTGCAAGGCTTTCCAGCCGTAACTAATTCCTCTATTCGGTTGGAAGACATGGGCTGGACTGAACAGGTAAGCGAGTGGGAACTATGGCAATAAATGAAAACCAACACGTACACTTGCGTGCAGAGGTGTCGGGCATATTGAGAAACATTATAGTACATTATGAGCGAATTGATATGTCGATTTTAAGCCAAAAAATCGACACATCGCACGGATATGTCGATTTAATCAGCATTTCCAATCCTCTTACTTGCTACAGTCTTGAACGGAATTACCATGTTTAACCGCCTAATCCCCTACAACGACCTGCCGCTTCTGCCACCACAAGAAGAACTAGAAACCAAAGCCGTCTTGAAACAAGCCATTTCTGCCAATCGTGTACTGGCAAACCTGCGAGGACTAGCCGCACAGATTCCTAACCAAGGAATGCTCATACAAAGCGTGGTATTGCAAGAAGCAAGATTGTCATCTGAAATTGAAAACATTGTCACCACCAACGATGAACTTTACCGAGCCTCTGCCGACCCAGACAGCAAAACAGACCCACAAACCAAAGAAGTCTTGCGCTATCGCCAAGCCCTCAATGCAGGATTTCATGCACTACAAAAACGCCCACTGACAACCAACCTCTTCATTGACATTGTTCGCAACATCAAAGCTGTTGAACTTGACATTCGCAAAACACCAGGAACAGCACTCAAAAACTCAGCAGGCGAAGTCGTTTACACACCACCCGAAGGGGAAAGCGTCATTCGAGACAAATTGAGCAACCTAGAACAGTTTATTCATGCCCCCAATGACCTAGACCCACTCATCAAAATGGCGGTGATGCACTACCAATTTGAAGCCATTCATCCGTTTGAAGATGGCAATGGTCGCACAGGACGCATCATTAACCTGCTCTACTTGGTCGATCAAGGATTGCTAGATATTCCTGTACTCTTCCTATCTCGTTACATCATTGCCAACAAAGCAGGTTATTACGAAGGCTTGCGCCGTGTGACAGAGGAGCAGGCATGGGAACAATGGGTGTTATTCATGTTAAAAGCGGTTCAAGAAACCGCACAACAAACCTTTGATCAAGTCACACGAATTTTGGAGCTGATGGAACAAACACAACAAGTCGTTCAGCAACAAGCCCCAAGCATTTACAGCAAAGATTTAATCGAACTGATTTTCCGTCATCCCTACACCAAAATTCAGTTCTTGGTAGATGTTGGTATCGCTAAACGACAAACCGCATCAACCTATTTGCAAACCTTAGCAGAGTTGGGTATCTTACGCCCCGATAAAAAAGGACGTGAGCTCTACTACATCAACGATGCGTTATTTGAGGTGTTGATCCGTTGATCCCATCGACACATTGCACGGATATGTCGATTTTTTGGCTTAAAATCGACACGTTTTTAGGATATGTCGATGACATCGACATGATTAGACAGATAGAGCAACACAACTGATTGTGCTACAATCGTCATGACAAATGTCATCACACACAGGAGATCAATATGACAACTATTAGCATTCGTGTCGATGAAAAATTAAAGCATGATGCCTATCAAGCCTTACAGCAACTACAAATCACGCCTTCTGAATTGTTGCGCCAAACTCTAGAATACGTCGCTCAACACCGTAAGCTACCGTTCAAGCCAGTATTGCTCAACGAAGAAGATCAAGTACTGCTACAAACGGTACGGGAAAGATTGCAAAATCCACAACCTGTAGCAGTGAATTTAGATGCGCTATAACCTTGAGTTTGATTAACGAGCATTGAAGGAATGGCACAAACTTGATGCGACCATTCAAGCCCAGTTAAAAAAGAAGTTAGCCCAAGTGCTAGAAAACCCAAAAATTGAAGCCAACCGTCTGCGCGAGTTTGATAACTGCTACAAAATCAAACTGCGTCAAAGTGGCTATCGTCTGATCTATCAAGTACAAGATCAACGAGTTACGGTATTTGTGATTGCCATTGGAAGGCGAGATAAAGAACAAGCCTACGAGTTAGCTAGACAACGACAATCCTAAAATATGGGAGCGTAACTATGACCAAAAACAACCCTACATCATGGATGCTTAGTAAAACGGCAAAAGAATCGGCAATATAGTGAACAAAATATCTGCTAATGTGTTGAAGTAGAACACAATTATTAAATAAAACAATCGGCAAAGTTAAAGATGCTAACCCTAATTGGAAACCAATACCATGACCGAAAACCACTTAGAAGAACTCTGTTTCGATTGGCTTGCCGAACTGGGCTACGAATGCCTGCTGGGTGATGAAGTCTCGCCCAACGGCGCAGAAGAAGATCGAGCGCGTTATTCGGATGTGGTGTTGACCTCTCGTTTACAATCAGCCCTCAAACGCTTTAACCCAGCAGCCTCGGCAAGTGAATTGAGCGAAGCCTTTAACAAACTCTCAGGCTATGCCTCCCAATCCTTAATAGATGGCAACAAAGAAGTCTATGACTGGTTGCGAAATGGTGTCCCCGTTGAGCGTACTGATGCCGATGGTCACAGAACCAACCCACGCCTGACCGTCATTGACCCAACAGGTCAAAATGATATTACTGCTTTGCGTCAATTGACGATACATGGTCAAAAAGTGCGTCGCCCCGACATCGTGCTGATGGTCAATGGCTTGCCTTTGGTCGTGATTGAACTCAAAAATCCAGCCGACATTAACGCCGACATTGAAAGTGCCTACAATCAAGTCAACAACTACAAAACCGACATTCCCCAACTTTTCTACTACAACCTGCTCAACATCATTTCAGACGGCACAGTGGCACGTTATGGATCACTCACTGCCGACTTCGGACGCTTCACCCCTTGGCGATTGCTTGACGGTCAAAAACAAGGCACTAGCCATGGCAAAATGGAATTGGAAATCATGGTGCGTGGCTTGTTAGAACCACAAACCCTCATTGGCTTTTTTAACAGCTTCGTTGCTTACGGTGGCGCAAGCGGTCATGCCACCTACAAAATCATTGCCCAATGGCATCAATATCATGGTGTACTGAAAGCGTCAGAACGTGCCGTTGATGCCTTAGTGAATCAAAAAGACGGCAAAGGCGGTGTGATTTGGTTTACGCAAGGCTCGGGCAAATCCTTGTTGGCGTTGTTTTATGTCATGAATTTGCGTGACCGCCCCGAGTTTAAGAATCCTACCATTGTATTGGTGACAGATCGTAACGACTTAGATGGTCAGCTTTACGATACCTTTTCAGACTGTACATGGTCGTTACGTGCCACGCCAGTACAAGCCGACAGCCGTAGTGACTTGCAGACGATTTTGTCTCAGTCACAAGCAGGTGGTATCGTTTTTACCACCATCAACAAATTTGCACCCGAAAAAGGCACAAACAAGGCAGACGCTCTTTGCAACCGCTCAAATGTTATTGTCATTGCTGACGAAGCACATCGTACCCAATATGGCTTTAAGGCAGACCTAGACAGCAAAACAGGCGTAACCAAATACGGCTTAGCCAAGTACATGCGCGATGCCATGCCCAATGCGATTTATCTTGGCATGACAGGCACACCCATCAGTTTTGATGACCGAGATACCGAATCGGTGTTTGGTTCTTATGTTGATGTCTATGACATGATCGCCGCGCAAGACGATGGCGCGGTTGTCCCTGTCAGCTATGAATCGCGCATTGTTGAGCTGAAGTTTAACGAAGCAGAAAAGCAGAGTTTAATGGAGGAGTTCATTGAAAACACCGAAGATGAAGACGAAAGCGAACAAGCCAAAACCGTCAGCCGATTGACCCGTTTAGAAGCCCTAGCCATGGCTGATGGGCGTTTAGCAGTCTTAGCACAAGACCTGATTCAACATTGGGAACTGCGACAAGAACAACTCAGCGGTAAGGCAATGATTGTCTCTATCTCACGTGAGGCAGCCGTTAAACTCTACGATGAAGTCATCAAACTACGTCCTGACTGGCACAGCGATGACATCAACAGCGGTAAGATCAAAATCATCATGACCAGTAGTTCATCTGATCCCAGTCATTTTCAACCCCATCGTACCGACAAGCAACAACGCAAACTGCTGGAAAAACGCTTCAAAGACGATACCGACCCGCTCGAAATCGTGATTGTGCGTGATATGTGGCTGACAGGATTTGATGCTCCACCCGTGCATACACTTTATATCGACAAACCCATGCAAGGTCACGGACTGATGCAAGCCATTGCTCGCACCAACCGTATTTGGAAAGACAAACCTGGTGGGCTAGTGGTTGACTATATCGGCATTGGTGAGGAACTGAAAAAAGCCATCAAAACCTATACGCGTGATTCGGGAAGTGAGCGCGAACCAGTCGATACTTCTGGACAAGCCTTAAGCATCTTGCTCGATACACGGCATGTTATCCATCATGAGTTTTTTCATGGGTTTGATTACACAGGCATTGAAAACGCTAAACGAGCCTTGAGTTTGTTACAGCCAGCCATGGAACACATTATTGGCTTGCGTAAAGAAGTCGATGCAAAAGGACGCAATATCGGTGTTACCAGCTATTGTGATCAGGTCGCTAAACTGACCAAAGCACAGGGTTTGGCAGGAACACAAGAACGCGCCATGCACTATCGTGAAGAAATTGCATTTTTCCAAGCGGTAAAAGTAGGGCTGATTAAGCTGACCCGCTCGGGTGCGGTGAGTGGCAAATCGAAGCTAGAACGGGAAGCCGCTTTACGTCAATTAGTCGCTAAGGGTGTTTTAGTCGAAGGCGTGAATGACATTTATGGCACGCTCGGATTAGATAAGCCGAACCTTTCGTTACTCGATGAAGATTTTTTAGCACAGATTCGTGCAATGCCAACGAAAAACCTTGCGGCGGAATTACTGTCTCGATTGGTGAATGACCAAATTAAAGCACGGGCACAAAAAAACGCAATTCAAGGCAAGGAGTTTACTCAGAAGTTAGAAGAAGCGATTAGCAACTATCAAAACCGAGGCTTAACCACCCTTGAGGTGATGGAAAAAATCATCGAAATTGCCAAAGAACTTAATGCCGCCAAAGCCCCCGATGGCATGAGCGATGAAGAATACGCCTTCTATCAAGCCTTAGCCGAAAGCCAATCAGCGGTGGAAGAATTAGGGCATCCTGTGCTGCGAGCCTTAGCCGTGGAATTAACAGAAAAACTCAGAAAGTCTGCCAACATCAACTGGCAAAATCGTCAATCATCACGCGCCAAAATGATGGCAATGATCAAGGTCGTCTTAAAACGACACCGCTACCCACCCAACAACGAACAAGCCGCCACCGAGAAAGTCATCTCACAAGCAGAGCTGTTGGCAGATACTTGGGCGTTTGAGACCTGAACCACTTCTGCTAATAGGCTAGGGAATCGAGACAAGTTGCGCTTTAGTCCGCACGAACAAAAAGTTATGCTGTCGATTCTATGTTATCATAATCCCATTTTTGATCCTGAACAAAGAGAGGACATTTACCTTGATTGCAACTTCCAACATTACCATGCAGTTTGGCCCTAAACCACTGTTTCAAGACATCTCTGTTAAGTTTCTACCAGGTAATCGCTACGGCTTAATTGGCGCGAATGGTTGCGGTAAATCCACCTTTATGAAGATTTTAGGGGGCGATCTTGCCCCAAGCAACGGGGTGGTGATGCTGGATGAAGGGGAACGCCTAGGTAAACTTCGCCAAGATCAATTTGCGTTTGAAGACTTCAGTGTGATCGACACGGTGATCATGGGCGATGATCGCTTGTGGCAGATCAAAAAAGAACGTGACCGTATTTATGGCTTGCCAGAAATGAGCGAAGACGAAGGCATGTTGGTGGCTGATCTTGAGGTGCAATTTGCTGAGTTAGACGGTTATACCGCAGAATCTCGTGCAGGTGAGTTATTGCTTGGCTTGGGCATCGAAGAAAGTTTGCATTTTGGCCCGATGCGCCATGTTGCCCCTGGTTGGAAACTGCGCGTGTTATTGGCACAGGCATTATTTGCCAATCCTGACATCATGTTGTTAGACGAGCCGACCAACAACCTTGATATTCATACCATTGAATGGTTAGAAGAGATTCTCAATGCTCGCTCTTGCACCATGATTATTATTTCACACGACCGCCATTTCTTGAACAGCGTTTGTACGCATATGGCTGACTTGGATTATGGCAAACTCACCCTTTTCCCAGGGAATTATGACGAGTATATGATTGCCGCTGAACAAGCTCTGACCAGAACCCGTGCCGAAAATGACAAAAAGAAAACTCAAATTGCTGAGTTACAAAGTTTCGTCAGTCGTTTCTCTGCCAATGCGTCTAAAGCAAGACAAGCCACCTCGCGTGCAAAACAGCTAGAAAAAATCGAGTTGGTAGAAATCAAACCCTCTAGCCGTCAAAATCCCTTTATTCGCTTTGACCAAGACAAAAAACTCTATCGTTTGGCCTTGGAAATCGAAGACTTGGCAAAGGGTTATGATGGCAAGCCGTTATTTTCTGGCTTAGGCTTTATGTGTGAAGTCGGTGAACGTATCGCGGTCATCGGTCAAAACGGTGTGGGTAAATCAACTTTCCTGAAAACCTTAATTGGCGAACTCACGCCCGATGCTGGTACGGTGAAATGGTCTGAAAATGTGCAGATTGGTTATTATGCACAGGATCACGGGGCTGACTTTGCCGAAGACATGAACCTATTCGATTGGATGACGCAATGGAAGAAACCCAGCGATGACGAACAAGCGGTTCGTGGCATCTTGGGTCGTTTGCTGTTTGGCAATGATGACATCAAAAAGTCGGTGAAAGCCTTATCAGGTGGTGAGAAAGGACGGATGCTCTACGGTAAATTGATGCTACAAAAGCCAAACGTCCTCATCATGGACGAACCCACCAACCATATGGACATGGAGTCTATCGAATCGCTTAACCTTGCCTTAGAAAACTATCCTGGTACGCTGATCTTCGTCAGTCATGACCGTGAATTTGTATCCTCGTTGGCAACACGCATTATCGAAATCACCCCGACCAAAGTCGAAAACTTCGTGGGTAACTATGAAGACTATTTGGCGAGTTTAGGCAAGGCATAATGCGGGAAGGCATGATTGATGTGGTTATCAATCATGCTTGCGAGGTTGTTATAGGGTTGTTATAGAATGAGGTCAGTCACACTCAGCGTGGTGATGCCAGTCAAGGCAATCGCAAACTCTGCGCTAGCGTCTTTATCGGTGTTGCCGTAAAGAATGCCATTGTCAAACTTTACTTGTCCTGCTGTGGTGAAAGTGCTGGTAGCATCAATAAAGCCAGTGAAAGCGTTATTGCCTTTCATCGCTGTATTTGCATCCATTATTGATAGATCAATCTTATCTTGACCTGTTACAAAGTCAGTAATGGTGTCCATGCTCTCAAAGGTAATACCCGAGTCTTTTGCTTGGGTGAGGACAAACTTATCACGTCCAGCACCACCCGTGAGCTGGTCCACACCTAATCCACCAACGAGGATGTCATTGCCTGTCTCACCTGACAATTGATTGTTGTTTTTATCGCCTCTCAAGGTGTCATTGAACTCTGAGCCAATCAGATTCTCAATTCCTGTGATGCTATCTCGACCAGACCCAAAGGTGTTTTGTGCGTAGGTTAAACCAAGATTTACCACGACCCCTTTGGTTGCGCCCGATTGATAGGACAGCGTATCTGAAAGGCTTTCTGTTCCTGTAATGATGTCATTTCTTGAGGTAGCATTGATCAGATTAACAGGGGTAACGGTATCAAACTCTTCTATCGCATTGGCTAGCCACTCAGATACCTCTTCGGCAGTAAGCGTTTGGTCATACTTTTCTAAGGTTTTTGTAAACGCACTGAGGTGTTTTTCGGAAT
>CAZLOM010000079.1:0-9452 GCA_964561185.1 uncultured Piscirickettsiaceae bacterium | reverse complement strand
ATAATTGTGATACAATCTCATCAACCAAATCATACGAGGAATGATCATGCAAGCCATAGCTTTTCATCTTTCACAGTAGAATTTTCACAAAGGGCTAGACACCTAGCGTATTCCATGATTAAATCATACTGAATCTGCATTCGTATTCGTATAGAACGCATATTGAGCATTGTCTGTGAAAATAACAAAAGGAGAAGCGATCATGCAAGTGACTATTACAGGACATCATGTCGAGTTAACTGATGCATTACGTCAACATTGTAATGAGAAAATGGCTGTGATCAAACGCCATTTTGATCAAGCAATCAACATTCAGCTTACCTTAGAAATTGATCACAAGGTGCATAAAGCGAGTGCAAACCTCCATGTTTCTGGTCATGATTTTCACGCTGAAGCCAGTAACGATGACATGTATGCCGCTATTGATGCGATGGCTGATAAGCTAGACCGTCAAGTGTTGAAGCACAAAGAGAAGCTGAAAGCACATTAAGGCTTTCGGATGTTACAAACCCCGCATGGCGGGGTTTTTGTTTGTATTAATCTTGCTAATCAATTGAGTTAAGAGGAAAAATTAGATGTCACGAGAAGATTTTTCGTTATTATGTAGCCATGGTGGGCGAAAAACCATTAGTTTCCATTCACTTTATGTGATTATTAAAAATGAATTGAACGACACGATTGAAAGTACCGTTATTCCTTACCGTAGTGTGTCTTTTGTGTTTGAAGAGCATCTTAACAACGCTGAGGTTGGGTTGCGCAAAATGAACATTCATTTGATTTGTGGAGCCATTCATACCATTGAAACAGCAGAAGCAAGCCAAGCGGAAATCATTTTAGTACATTTATTGAAAAATACCTTAGTACAAGCAAAGTAGTCGTCTAGATCAGCTCTCCAGAGAAGATGCCTTAATGAGTGAAAAGTTTTGCATTTTTCAGTATGTTCTACTGCGTTTTAGTGTAAAATGATTCACTTGTCAGAGCCAAGTGCTGTCTGTGGTATGGCAATTGGTCTGTCTATTAGAGAGAGGCTTGATCTTACTATAAAATTTTTCGGAGAAACAATATGTCAAAAGCCCAACCCATTCAAGATCCCTATTTAAATGCACTACGTAAAGATCGCATTCCTGTGTCTATCTACCTTGTTAACGGTGTGAAATTGCAGGGTCGTGTCGATTCTTTCGACCAATTTGTGGTGATGTTGCGTTCGACTGTGTCACAAATGGTCTATAAACATGCTATTTCAACCATTGTACCAGCACGCGATCCTAAAGGTTATTTCCCACAAGCAGAAGAAGGCGAGGTTGCTGAAGCAAGTGCTAGCACTGAGCAAACTGGCTACTAATTCGTTCGTTATCTGGTCAACCATTGGCTGAGATTTTTCATCGCATCGAACAGCAACGCAAAGCCGAGCGTGCTGTTCTGGTGCATCTCGAATTGTCCGATCTCGATCATGCAGAGGATTTGAGTGAGTTCCGTGAACTTGTTCATTCAGCTGGGGTGGAAGAGGTTGGTTTTATTCGCGCAAAGCCCAGTAATTTCAAAGCACGAACCCTATTAGGTAGTGGTAAGGTAGAGGAAATTGCTCAACTGGCTCAACTCGTGTCTGCTGATGTCATTATTGTTAATTTTGCCTTGTCACCTGTACAAGAGCGTAATCTTGAAAATGACTGTCAAAAGCGAGTGGTAGATCGTATCGGTCTCATTCTCGACATCTTTGCCCAACGCGCTCAATCCTTTGAAGGCAAGCTACAAGTCGAATTGGCACAATTGCGCCATATGGCAACCCGTCTTGTCGGTGGCTGGAAGCATTTGGAGCGACAAAAGGGCGGCATCGGCTTGCGAGGTCCAGGGGAAACTCAACTTGAAACAGACCGTCGCTTATTGCAAGATCGCGTAAATATGCTGGAAAAAAGACTCGACAAGGTCAAGCGTCATCGTGACTTATCTCGTCGAGCGAGGGCTAAAAACGAGCTACCAACCGTGGTCATTGTGGGTTACACCAATGCGGGTAAGTCCACCTTATTTAATGCGCTGACTCAAGCGGATGTTTACGCAGAAGATCGTTTATTTGCAACCCTAGATACGACCTTGCGTCGTTTGCATTTACCGGGGGTTGGGGCTTGTGTGTTGGCGGATACCGTTGGCTTTATTCGTCATATTCCCCATGATTTGGTTGCCGCTTTCCGTGCCACGCTTGAGGAGTCGGCATCTGCCAGTTTGTTGATTCATCTGGTGGATGCCAGCGATGCACGTTGTGCCGAAAAAATTGCTGATGTACAGCAGGTATTGCAAGAAATTGAGGCCGATGATGTGCCACAATTATTGGTTTATAACAAAATTGATGCTTGTCAGCCGCCTGTTGCGCCTGCTTTAGAACCCATTCCCATTGATGGGGTGCGTCGTGTGTGGATTTCAGCCCAGTCAGGGCTAGGCTTTGATGGCTTGATTCGTGCCATTGCAGAACAGATTGAGGGCGAACAAATTGGTGTTGAAGTTATCTTAGCACCCCATCAGGGGCGTATGAGAGCGCAATTATATGCCACAGGTCAGGTATTGACGGAAGACATTGATGAGGCAGGGAATTTATGCTTAACCCTACGTCTTTCACCACAACAATGGCAAGAAATTTTAGACAATCCCGACATTCAACAGAAAAGACGGCTTGCATCTCTTGGCGTTACCGCCTAAAATCCAACAGTTTTATTGATAGCGTTATTAGGAGTTAGTATGGCTTGGAATGAACCAGGAAAACCCGGTCAAGATCCATGGGGAGACCGCCAACGACCAGAACCCTTTGGTTCGCGTAATGGGTCTGATCCTGCAGAAGAACTGAAAAAAAAGATGGAGTCTTTCTTATCAAAACTGAATGGCAGTAATCAGGGGGGGGGTAATCATCAGTCAGGGCAATCAGGCAATGATGGTGAGTTGCCAAGCATGAGCAATCAAAGTGTTGTCTTGTTAGCAGGTGCGATTGGTGCAATTTGGCTAGCAACAGGTTTCTATATTGTTGATCCTGCTGAACGTGGCGTAGAAACGGTGTTTGGTGCTTATACGAGTGAAACGGGATCTGGTCCTCACTGGAACTGGCCATCACCGATTGGCGATGTGAATACCGTCAACGTGGAAGAAATTCGTAACGCTGAGTTAGGTTATCGCAGTATCAAACACGGGCAATCGGATGTGATGGGTGAGTCTCTCATGTTGACGCAGGATGAAAACATCGTTGACGTGAAACTTGCGATTCAATACAGCATCAGCAATGCCAGAAATTATGTGTTCAATCATGTTGAACCTGATGCCGCGCTCAAAGAAATTACTGAAAGTGCTTTGCGCGAAGTCGTTGGTAAAAATAAGATGGACTTTGTGTTAACAGAAGGTCGTAGCCAAGTTGTTGCTAAGGTAAAGGAATTGGTACAAGCCACTTGTGATGCCTATAAGCTGGGTATTCAGGTCAGTAGCGTCAACTTGCAAGATGCACAACCACCAGAACAGGTACAGTCTGCTTTTGCTGATGTGGTAAAAGCGCGTGAAGACCGTCAACGCTTAATCAATGAAGCTGAGGCTTATTCTAACGACATTATTCCCCGTGCTCGTGGTCAGGCGGCGCGTTTGGTTGAAGAAGCTAGTGCTTATCGTGAGCAAGTGGTGGTTAGGTCTGAGGGGGATGCGAGTCGTTTTGGCAATATTCTCACCCAATATAAGCTAGCACCAGAAGTGACGCGTCAACGTATGTACCTTGATGCGGTTGAAACAGTCTTAGGAAGCAGTAGCAAAATCATGGTATCTAGTAAGGCTTCTAATCAGATGATTTATCTCCCATTAGACAAGTGGATGACAGAAGATAGCGCGACTGCGCGTCGTCCAATGGTGTCAGCTAATGACGCATCGCCTGTAACCAATTCAGTGCCAACTGTGAGTCCTAGTTTGAGAGATAACCTAAGAAGTAGAGAGGTGCGCTAATGAACGTATCAATATCTGGATTAGCCACGACCGTTGCGGCAGTATTTGTGGTAGGTTCTATGGCAACCTTCTCGGTTAAAGAGTCAGAAAAAGCCATTAAGTTACAGCTGGGTCAAATGGTTGATGCTGAGTATGAACCGGGATTACATTTTAAGATTCCTTTTATCAACAACGTTGTGTTATTTGATGCGCGTGTGCAAACCTTAGATGCTGAACCAGAGCGTTATTTGACCTTAGAAAAGAAAAACCTATTGGTCGATTCTTTCGTAAAATGGCGCATCTTGGATGTAGAGCAGTTTTATACCTCCATGGGTGGTGATATTCGTCGCGCGAATATGCGTTTATCGCAAATCATTAAAGATGGCTTGCGTTCTGAGTTTGCGGCAAGATCGGTGCAAGACGTGATTTCTGGTGAGCGCGGGCAGGTCATGGATAACATCACCACAGCGGCAAATCGTCAAGCCAAAGAGTTTGGTATTGAAATCGTAGATGTGCGTTTGAAGCGCATTGATTTACCGAAAGAGGTCAGTGAATCTGTGTATCGCCGTATGGAAGCCGAGCGTACGCGAGTGGCAAAGGATTTGCGTTCACAGGGAGCTGAGGCCGCTGAACGTATTCGTGCGGATGCCGATCGTCAACGCACGGTGATTTTAGCGGATGCTTACAAACAAGCGGAAACCTTTCGTGGTGAAGGCGATGCGAAAGCCAGTAAAATTTACGCGGATGCTTATACGAAAGATGCAGAATTTTTTGCTTTCTATCGCTCATTGACGGCTTACAAAGAAGCTTTCAAAGACAAACGTGATGTGTTGGTGTTGGATAGTGATGCAGAGTTTTTGCGCTATTTGCGTCAACCTACTGCTAAGTGATTCATTGCCTATAGCGGTGTGAATGGTTGGCATTGAGTGAAATGATAGTAAGGTGAGATAGGGTCATGACTGTTGAACACAATCGTTGGTTAGTACCAGATGGTATCGAGGATATGTTGCCTGCGCAGGCGGCAAAAATTGAACATTGGCGACGTGCCTTGTTAGACTTATTTCACCTGTGGGGCTATGAGCAGGTCATGCCACCCTTAGTGGAGTTTGTCGATACCTTACTGACAGGTAAGGCTTCTGATTTGACCCTTGATACCTGTCAGTTGGTTGATCAGGTGTCTGGTCGAATGATGGGCGTTCGTTCAGATTTGACGACTCAGGTGGCTCGTATTGACGCGCATCGTTTGCAGTCCTCATTGCCTGTTCGTTTGTGTTATGCGGGAGAGGTGCTACGCGCTCGTCCTGATCAAACCACCGCTTCTCGTAGCCCTGTTCAGGTGGGTGCTGAGTTGTTTGGTCATGCTCAAGTACAGAGTGACATTGAGGTTATTGAGTTGATGCTGTCCGCCTGTCAACGTTTAGAGGTGCCACAAGCGGTGCTAACCTTGGGACACGTGGGTATTTTCAAAACATTGGCTCAAGTGTTATCGCTCAGTGATGAGCAGAAGCGTCAAGCGCATGATATGCTCGCCAGAAAATCTATGCCCGATTGGCAAGCATGGTGTGCACAGTTACCGCCCAGTCGTCCTGCGAGTTTGTTGAGTGCGTTACCAAGCTTGTGCGGTGATGCTGTTGTTGTGTTGCAAACCCTCAACCATTCATGGTTAGGGGTTCATACCGATATTGATCAAGCGGTGATGCGCTTAGGGTTAATTGCAAAACATTTGACCTTGACACACCCTAAATTGACGATGCACTTAGACGTTGCCGATTTACGTGGTTTTCAATATCACACAGGGGTTGTTTTTGGCGTAATTGCTGGCAGTCAGCAGATCATGATCGCTTCAGGTGGTCGTTATGATGATATTAGTGCTGAGGTTGGTTGCTGTGCGCGACCAGCAACGGGCTTTAGTTTAGACTTGCGTCAATTATTGGATTTGCATGTGAAATCACAGCCTAAGGCACGTAAGCGTATTCTTGCACCAGCAATCGCAGATATTCAACTCATCCAAATCATCAACCAACTCAGGCAAGATGGGCATCGCGTCATTATTGGTTTTGCGGATTATGATTGGCAAACGCAACGTGATAGTGTTGAGGGAGAATTGGTACAAGAACAAGGGCGTTGGGTTCTGCGTTAAGCATTTTGTCTTAGCTTCTGGTAAGATATACCTTTTGAACGTTATTAAACACTTTATTCTAAGTTGGCACTAAGCATGACAAAAAAAAATGTGGTCGTCGTCGGCACTCAATGGGGTGACGAAGGCAAAGGAAAAATCGTAGATTTATTGACTGATCGTGTTGCCGCAGTGGTACGCTTTCAAGGCGGACATAATGCGGGTCATACCTTGGTCATTGAAGGCAAGAAAACCGTTTTGCATTTGATTCCATCAGGTATTTTACGAGATGATGTGATCTGCATGATTGGTAACGGTGTGGTGCTTGCCCCCGATGCGCTCGAAAAAGAAATGACTGGGTTGACCAATGCAGGGGTTTCGATAGATGGTCGTTTGAAAGTGAGCAAAGGCTGTGCCCTCATTTTGGATTATCATGTTGCCTTAGATAAGGCTCGTGAGTTGGCGAGAGGCAATAAAGCCATTGGTACCACGGGTCGTGGTATTGGTCCCGCTTATGAAGATAAGGTGGCAAGACGTGGCTTGCGAGCAGGTGATTTGGTCAATTTCGATCAGTTTGTTGAAAAATTAACAGAAGTGATGGGCTATCATAATTTCGTGTTAAGCCAGTATTTCAAGCAAGCCGAAATTTCTGTGGCGGATCAAATTGAAAAATGTCGTGCTTACCGTGATACGCTCTTGCCAATGTTGGCAGATATTCCTAGCCTTATTACTCAGATGAACCAAGCGGGTAAAAGTGTGTTATTTGAAGGGGCACAAGGTACTCTGTTAGACATTGATCAGGGAACCTATCCATTTGTTACTTCATCTAATACCACTGCGGGCGGTGCTTCGACAGGAACGGGTATTGGTCCTTGTGATTTAGACTATGTGTTAGGCATCACTAAGGCATATACCACACGCGTTGGTGGTGGTCCATTCCCCACAGAATTGATTTATGATGCCGCCCAAGATGTGGGTGATCCAATCGGTAAGCATTTAGGTACTGTTGGGCATGAATTTGGTGCTACTACGGGTCGTCAACGTCGTTGTGGTTGGTTTGATGCGGTAGCCTTACGTCGTTCTGCGCAAATTAACTCATTGTCAGGTATTTGTCTCACTAAATTAGATGTTTTGGATGGGCTAGCAGAGATTCGCGTGTGTGTGGGTTATTCGTTAGATGGGGTGGTTGTGGATATGCCGCCATTATCTGCTGATGATGTGGCGCGTTGCGAACCGATTTATGAAACCTTACCTGGTTGGCAATCTTCTACTTTAGGGATTCAACATTGGGAAGACTTACCTAAAAATGCCAAGGCTTATATTCGTTATTTGGAAGCTAAGGTGCATGTGCCAATTGATATGGTATCGACAGGGCCAGATCGTGTTGAGACCTTGTTATTACGTGATCCATTTAAGCTATCGTTATAGGACATAACCATGTTAGAGTTTATTCGTGAACGTTCGAAGGGTGTTATTTCTTGGATTATTGTCATTCTGATCATTATTCCATTTGCTTTTTGGGGCGTAGATCAGTTTACTGATGGTGATCGCAAAGTATATGCCGCTAAGGTCAATGGTGATCCTATTCCTTTAGCTGAGTTAAGTCGCTCATTGGACAATGTAAAGGCGCAATATCAACAGCAATTTGGTGAGTTGTACAGCAGTTTGGTGCAAGAAGATAAATTGCGTCAGCAAGTGCTAGATGATTTGATTGAGCGTTCAGCGATGGATCATCAGGTTGCTGATGAACATTTGGCGGTAAGTGATGAGCAGTTGCGTCAATTGATTCAGACACAAAAAATGTTCCAAGAAAAAGGGCAGTTTTCAGCGCAACGTTATGAGAAAATCTTGAGTGATAACAACTTTAGTCGTGAGCGTTTTGAAGCACAACAACGTCAATTTATGTTGCGTAATCAGTATGAAGGGATTGCGGGTGTCACTGAAATCGTCACTGAAGGTGAGTTAAAACAATTAGCAGGATTAGAAACCCAAGAGCGTGAAGTGGGTTACTTACGCATTGATCATCGTCCCTTTTTAGATAAGGTACAAGTTTCAGACGCACAACTGCAAACCTATTTTAATGACAATGCCAAACAGTTTATGCTTCCAGAACGCGTCACTGTCCAGTATGTACGCTTGAAGGCAGAAGATTTGCTTGGAAGTGAACAAATTAGTGATGATGAAGTAAAAGCCTATTACGATGCGCATCCCGACAAAATCGAGTTACCAGCAAAGCGCAATGTGCGTCACATTTTGATTCGTGTTGAGAATCCAGATGATCCTGCTGAGGACAAGCGTGCGCTTGATACGGCACAAGCCTTGTTGACTCAGATTAAGTCAGGTGCTGATTTTGCAAAATTGGCAAAAGAGAAATCACAAGACCCTGGTAGTGCAACTCAGGGTGGTGAGTTAGGGTTTTTCCAGCGTGGCGATATGGTAACGCCTTTTGAGGATGCTGCCTTTGCTTTAAAGAAAGCTGGAGACTTGTCTGAGGTGGTTAAAACCAATTTTGGTTATCACATCATTCAGTTGATTGAAGCACAGGATGTGCAACGTCCCTCGTTTGCTAAGGCAAAAGAAGTGTTATTGCGCGAAATGAAAACAGAGCGTGCGATGAAAGTCTTCCAAGAGCAAGTGGAAAAGATGAAAACCCTTGCCTACGAACAGGATGACAGTTTAGAGCCAGTAGCGAAAGCCTTAGGCTTGAAAGTCGAGTTGAGTCCTTCTTTCACCCAAGAAGGGGATAAGGGTATTTTCGCAGCGCAACCCCTGCTAGATGCGGCTTTTTCACAGCAAGTATTGCAAGACAAGCGTAACAGCTCTGTGATTGATCTTGATGCTGGTGATGCGGTGGTTATTCACTTGAATAATCATGAACCAGAAAAAGCTAAGGCATTTGCTGAGGTAAAAGATGAGATTAAACGCACGCTTGCACGTCAAGAGGCAATCAATCAGTCTGAAGTGGTTGCTAAGAACTTGATGGTTTCGGTGCAGAAGACTCAGGATCCTAGTCAGTTGGTGAAAGAGGGTGTTGAGTGGATGTCAGCACAGTGGGTTAGCCGCAATGCTGATGCCTTTTTGCCTGAAGTTGTTTCAGTCGCGTTCAAAGCCCCTAAGCCTAAAGCTGATAAGGCAACTTGGACCTTGCATCGTTTAACCACAGGCGATAGCTTGTTGATTCGTGTGTCAGGTGTTCGTTACGACGCGAATCAATCAACTAAGGTCATGGATGAAATGAAGCAGGCGGCAGATCAAGTCTTTGCTGAGGCAACAGTTGATGCCTTGTCAACGACCATTAAAGCGAAAGCCAAAGTGGAGATAATGGCGAAATAAGTCATCGGTGAGTTGATTTATTGTGTGACTTGCAAAAGCCCATTCGATTGAATGGGCTTTTTTT
>CAZLOM010000078.1:0-9678 GCA_964561185.1 uncultured Piscirickettsiaceae bacterium | reverse complement strand
TTGTGCTAATACGGGCCGCTTAATAGCGTAAGGCTTGTTTGCAATGTCTTTATTGTAAGGTGGGTCGATAAAAACACACTTCACCTTACCCATAAACTCTTGCTCTAAGGATTTAAGTGCGAGTAGGTTGTCGCCAAAAATCAAACGATTATCGAAAATATCATTATCCGATACACGCTGTTTGGCATGGTAAGACTTGCTCGGATCTCCGAGTAAAATACGTGATTCTAACTTGGGGCGTTTGTCTTTACCAATCCACGTTAATTCGAGTTTTTGTTTTTTGTGCGACATCAATGATATTTCCTAGAGCGATTATCGAATGCTGGCTTTGTTCCTTCTAGTACAGTAACAACGCTACCATTCAATGATGAGTTTTCAATGGATCCTGACTCGTAGCTAATAGTAAAATTTTCCGCTCGATCAAACTTTGCGTAAATAATTTGCTCCGCATCACAAACAACAGCAAGATTTGGATTATGTGTGACCATTATAATTTGACGATATTTTTTAGCTTCGGAAAGGACAGGAACCAATAAAAGGAAAACTGTTTCGTTGTCCAAATTTTCTTCTGGCTGATCGAGAATAATAGGCGAACGCCCCTTATCTACCAGCAAATAAAAAATCAGAAGTAACGCTCCACGCTGACCTGGTGATAGCTGTTCAATCTGTGTGTCTTGAAAAAGTAAAGAATATTGAGGCTCAAGAAAGTTTAATCCAAAGATAAGGTCATACACCGATACAGCAGTTTGTCCCTTCTTTACTAAATTAAAAATTCCAACTTCTGAGCCAGATGCTCTTTCTGCTTGTTCTACCTTTTCATATAGGGCGGTTACAAAGCTGAGTACATCTTCTTTCAAATTTAAATTATAGCTATCAAACAGCTTTCTGATTGTTGATAAAGCTTCATCTTGCCCACGAAACTCTTTCCAAGTTTGTTTTATCAAAGCAAACAATTGATCAGCAATAGCCTCCGCAGAAGCCGCGAGATTTGCTTGGAACTTCAATCTATAATCCTCATGGATTAAGCTATTAGCTTGAATCAAATCTTGTACTGGTTGGAAAAGATTTTCCCGTGCTTTTCTTTGTGCATCAAGCGCGTCAAAAATTTCCCCCGTTAATTCCAAACGCTTTTCTTGTAGTTTTTTTAACTGGTTAGGAAGAGCTTTAATTTGCTGGATTCGCGTTTCTAAGCCAACTTTGGTTTCGGGTTGAGATGCAGTTCCTGCCAAATCAGCCATTTTTTTGTTCCATTCAGCGAGTTGGCGTTGATATGCCTCGAACTGTTGCTGAGGCGCATTGAGTTCTGCAGTTAAATCTTGTTGCTTATTGGTGTAACCCTGTAGCGTTTGGGAAAGTTGTTCTGTCTCATCTCTCAAGCCTGCTTGCTTGTTGGTTATTTCTGTTGATTTTTCATCAAGCATACTTGTCTTGATATCTAAAACCACAAGATCTGCCCATGTAAAGCCAAGCACATTTAGGTCATCAGAAATATTCTGATTTGCTTGGTCTGAAGCACGTTGTAACAACCTCAGTTGTTCTTTAATGTTTGCGATTGCCTTGTACTGCTTGGCCAGCCTAGTTTTTTCGCTATCAATTTCCTGTATGCGCTTTTTGACCGTTTCTATTTGAGGTGTTAATAAAGCTAGGTCATCAGCAACCTTTTTTTGTTTAGCGTCTAACTCTTGTATGGGAGGTGCAACTTCGGTCGGTTTTAGGCTTTCGTGCTCGTGGATTTGATTAACTTTTAGTAACAGCAGTTCTTCAAGTTTTTTCAACTCTACAGGCTGAAGTTGCTCTTCAATACGCACAATCGCAACATTGGTCGATGCTAAATCTTTACGGTATTCACTCAATCTGTTTCTAAGAGATTGTTCCTGCTGCTCTGTCAACTGATCGAAATCAAGTGCGCCTAAACGCATATCTTCACTTGTGTGAGAAAAAATGACTGAACGAAGTTCTTTTTCAAAAGCATTTGTCTTACCTGACACATGCTCATTACAAAGTTCCTCAAAGTAACCTTGCGGTATATAACGCACTAACTCCGCTTTTTCTTCGGATGGAAATTGGTTTAGCGTACGCGATTCTGTACTATTGTCACACCAAGTTAGAGTTCCATTAAAATGACAAGCAGGTTCCCCCTTTTTACCCCAAAATCGATCCCTTTTTATAAAGCTAAAGTGTTTTGACTGCTTGGAATGACCCAAGGTTGCAATAACATCTGCCAAGGCACTTTTGCCACTTCCCTTATTACCGATAATAGCGACTAAATCAGGATTCAACGAAATATCACAACCATCAAGCCATTGTCCCACATCTGATTTAGTTCCTATTTTTGAAACTTCAATCGACTCAATGTAGAAAGTTTTGTTTGATTCAAGCTCTTTCAACTTTGGTGGTTTTTCACCAATAAACGAACGCTTTGCAGGTTCAAAAATGGCTTGTTTTAATCCTCGAAATGTTGGGTCAGCTTTTATCCATGTTTTTTTGCCTGATGGAAAATCGCCATATCCTCGTTTGTCATTATCATTGGGTACACCAACAAAACGATGAGAATCACTGCCAGAAACTGCTAGCCTTGGGATATTTTTCAGTGCCGCTTGGAAGTTTTTAAAAAACTTGGCATTACCTGCAGTTGCTTCCCCTGCGAATGCGGCGTGTAAATCGGGGTTTCTTGTTTCAAAAATCGGCGAGCTATTAAATAATCCCATGGCATAAGCATAGTGTTCTTGCCATTTAACTTCGGCTAAACCATCGTTTGTGTCGAATGGCATAAAGCCTATAGCAAGACCTTGAGGAACTTTTGCAATAGCATCTTTGTAAGAGTCTGTATTGATCTCAGCGATGTTTGAACCTGCTATCAATGCTTTTTCATCATCAACATCAACTTCAGACTTAACGAATCCGTGAACTTCAAGTTTATCTTTACCTACATGACGTGCTAGTTTAATTAGGGCGGGATTTGACAAAGGTGCGTTAACAAACTCCACAGTTAATGCTGATTTAAAATCTAACAACTCTTGTTCTTCAATTTCATCTGAGAACAAAACATGGGCATTTAGCCTTCCCTGCATTGGAGCTACTAGTCTAAGTTCGATACCTGGAAAGACCATTTTCTTTAACTTAGGCGCATCGGCATCTTGCAAACGTTTTTTCAGTGCAAACCATCCATCAAAAGTCCAGTAGTCCATAATGCAAAACACGGCAGGCTCTGCCGCATTCATAGCATTGATCATTTCATCAACCAACTGTTTATTTTGATCGGACGAAAGATCACCAACAAATTTTTGTCCAGACCAATGATATGAGGCTGGTGTATGGATATGCAAATCCCACTGTCTCCAAACAGATCCTCTCGCAATCTCTCTTTTTGTCATCACTTCAACTCCCTACTAGATCATGGCTGTATGAAACTAAGAAACTAGTTGTTCTAGTTTTTGTACCCACCCATCAAAATGACTGCACTTTGCCCTTATCTGATCTAAACCTATCTCACTTGCAATAATACTACCTTGCACGACTTTGTCGTATTCAGGCATCAACTGCAAAATGCGTTTCGAGGGTGCTGTCTCTGGGCTATCATTAATATCTTCAGGTGTCGGGTAATCACTGGCGATGCTTTTGAGTCTATTCACCGTGCTCTCGTCAGTCCAAAATGAAAAATACGCTACATCGCTAAACAGAATTGCCTCAAACTCATGCACCATGAGGTTTGGGATAAAATTACGCTCACCAATATCTGCCGCCAAAGCATTCTCAAGATAACAGGCTTTTTGATGCCCTGTTTGTAATGTCTGATAAGTTTGATCTTCTTTGCTGGGGAAGTTATTCGGCAGCGCATAGAGGTCGAACATAGTGGTAACATAAGCAGTATGCTTTTCTCGACACTGTTGAATGAGTTGCGGTTTTACTTTATCGTAATTGGTGATGCCACCCTTATGACCGCGTTTGGTTTCAACCAAAATAGCTTCAACAAATTTATTTATTCTTAAAAAATGAGGATATAAAACCTCACGCACAAAGGTTTCTTCGGTCTGCCCCTCGACCATGACATAAATGCGCGTCATCGAGAAGGTCTCCCGCCAAGGATGTTTTTCTTCCACAACTCACCCAGACTGTATTCGTCCAGCCACGAAATAAAACTTTCACGGTCTGGTCTGGTAAATGTCGAAGCACCGCCTTTTTTATCAACCACAATTAAGTCTTCAACCTCAAACTCATTCACCAACTCAACTGACTGAGTAGAGATAATAAGCTGATGCTTTTGCGATGCAGAACGCATTAAAGAACCTAGCACCGTAATGGCGTAAGGATGCAGTCCTAATTCGGGCTCATCAATCAGGATTGTATTGGGCGTAAACTCGTCAGGTTGCAACAACAAAGTAGCTAAACATATAAACCTTAACGTACCATCGGATAAGGCACTGGCAGTGAAAGGAATATCTTGCCCTTGCTCAGTCCATTCTAATTGAATTTTCTCACTGTTATCGACCATGGGTCTTAAATAGAAGTTACCGAAATAAGGTGCAACCAGCTGGATGGTTTTAACGATGCGCTTGTAGTGGGCTTCATGGTGATGTTTCAACCGATAGAGAAAAGCCGCTAAATTGCGTGCATCTTCACGTAAATAGACATTATCGTTAATGCCATGAATTTGTTTGACAAAAGCGGTTTTACTGGTATCGTGAAAGTGATAGAGCAACCATCCGTGTATGGTGGGAACAACAAAATCCCAAATTGCACCATGATTTTTCCGCTCTTTAAATTTGCTCTCAAAATGCCCTGAGCTTTTACTCCAATCACCGCGCACATTCCACCACAAGGCTTCTTTTTGAAACATCATTCGATTGTCTTGTGTTGGCACCAGTGAAAAGTTATAACCATTATTACCAAAACGCAAATCAGCAGTGATACTTTCGGTTTTCTTACGTCCAAAATGCAGTAAGGCATCTGGACCGCCTTCCATCCCAACGGTTATTTGCAATTGTTCATCGAGAATGCGGCTAATCAATCGAAAAAAACCAATGAAGTTAGACTTTCCCACACCATTAGCACCAATCAGTAGGTTCAACTTCGTTAAGTTAATATCACATTGCTCAATAGATTTGTAGCCATTGAGGATAATGCGAGAAAGCTGTTTTTCGTTAACAGTGGTTTTATTCATGGTCTCTTTTCATCTGCATTATTTATACCAGTTCCCATTCTAGGGTAAATAGTGGTTGTGTCATCACTTGTTGCTGCAATTGTACTTCAAGCTGATCAATAAGTGTGTTACGCTCTGTTTCGATATCGTCCTGTCGGGAAAACAGCTCTTTTCGTAAGCGACTGCGTTTGTTTTCTAGTTCACGCTGTTGCTTCTAGTAGCTTATTTTTCCAAAGTTACCGCAACGGTAGTATACGACGTATCTCTTTAATCTAACTGACTCACTCGCCAAACCGTTGATGCCATTTTTGCCATCTGTTTTTGACGTTGTTCAATGCGATTAGGTGTCCACTCTGTGTTATTCTCTACCAGTTGTTGCGTCAGCCCAAAACTGCTTTGTGCTAATACGGGCCGCTTAATAGCGTAAGGCTTGTTTGCAATGTCTTTATTGGCACCTTTTGCCAATAAGGTCATATTGCCAATGCGATATACAAGGCTATCAATTTCTTCCTCAGTGAACTGCTCCCAACCTGCTTCTGGATGTTGGGGTAATATATGTTCAATACCAAAATTATCACTGTCTAAATCATAATCCTGCTGATTGTTGTGATACTCCAATTCACACAAAATGTAACGCATGACTCGGTTATTACGAGAGTTGGTGGTACGAATCACTTTGTCAGCAAAACTCTGCTTAAAGGCTTCATCGCTCGGATAAATATCTCGCAAGCCTTGTAATACTTGAGCAGCAGTCTGTGCTGAACCATCAGTTATTTTCTGAGCAACGCTATAATAGATACGCTCTTGTTCATTGGTGGGCAAATTACCAATCACGTTATAACGGAAACAAATCACGACACAAGCACGTAGTACAGCTTCAAAAACGTCTGCTGTTAGCTTTCTATTCGCTGCCAATAACAATGGAAACGGCTGACGTACATTAAACATTTTTAGATTATTGGCGTAGCCTTTTAATTTAGGTGACCAATGACTGACTTCTGGGTGCGTTAATGCCAAATAAGCGTCTATGTCCTCCTCCATGTCACGTAATAATGCAAAAACCTGTTCTCTGTCTGAGATTTTGCCACGAATGACTTTGAATAATTCCGTTGAACGCACAAAGCTTTTACGACTATTCCAATGCGATCTTAAAAAGTCAGGGAAGCTTTCTGAACCTAAACGACTGACAATCCCTTCCCACCGCTCTTCTAAGCTTTTTAACTCATGTTCATTGTTTTGATGCTTGCTCAACACCGAAAAAAGGTAGTTTTTTAATAAATCGGTGGAAGACAAACGAACACCACGAGCATTCAGGGTTTCAAAAACCTTATAAGCATTGAGATCATCAGTAACATTAATCACCGTGAAAAACAGTTTGTCACTCATATCTTCAACAAACTGAGCTAAGGTAACCCCTTGTGCCTGTTGTGCTTTCTTAATCATACCTTGAACTTTTTTATCGAACCATTCAAAAGCCTTACGTAAACCATGTTCTGAGGCTTTAAAACCTCTAACGGGAAGATGAACTAATGGAATTAAAAAGTTCTGAAAATACTGATCGTTATTACGATTTAGCGTTAATTTACTTTTCGTAATAAGCGTAACAGGGTCAAGATAACCGACATAAGTCGCACGAATTTGTTCCATTCGCATTTTATTCGCTTCTGCATCTTGCTCAACTTCGATCAGTCTTTGCAGATTTTTTAACACCGCCAAGACGATTAAACTCAGCGTTGTTAGCCGTTGTTGACCATCAATTACATCAAACTGTTTGTCATTGTCAGACTGTAACACCAAATACCCCATGTAATGGGCTGGCTCGCCACTGGGTTCTAAGGTACCTAAAATGTCATTCCAAAGGTCATCCCACTCAGACTCTGTCCAAGAGTAATCACGCTGAAAACGAGGAATACGATAGGTCAAACCATTACCAATTAACTTACGATAGGTGTTGTTTTCAGTCTTAAAGTTGGATGCGGACATTTAGGTAATCTTCCTTAGTGTTTCTAATGTTTGAACCCAACCATCAAAATGACTGCACTTCGATCATGCAATAAACAGAGACTGATAATTACTTATAACTTGTTGATTCATAGATTGATAAATGCAGTTCCTTTTATTAGGTGATTATTATATATGAAAATAGTTTCACCGTGTGAAATCCATTACCATCCTAATCACCAATGTGCTTAGGTGAAATCACTCTCTCAGGTGCGATGCTGTAGACGTTGATTACTCACGCCTTAGCCTCCTCGATTGGCGGATGAGACGCATAAATCGTTAAGCGCAACTCCATATCGGCAATATTCTCATAGACAGGTTTCTTACCAGATAACCTTAAGCTTTCATGAATAATCACGTCCACGCCAGCACCACGACGATCCATCAAATAAGAGCGTCCTAATCCAGACTCTTGCACCGAAAAATACCGCGCAAATAAACTGGAAATCACCTCATTACGAGGCATAGACATCATCTGCATCGATTCGACCGTCATGCTATTCAGCAACGAACCTGGAGAATAAAGTTCTAATCGATCACGAAACAAATGCAAACGAATCCGCCCCTGAGCGATTGAATAGTCTCGATGTGCCACCGCATTAACCAACGCCTCAAAGACCGCTCTCAGGCTGTATTGCGGAAAATCTACCCGTCCAAGTTCTTTTTTGGCGGGAACTTGCATATGCCTTTGCACAAAATGAAATGCGTCCCAAATTTGGCGATCAATGGGACCATCAAAGTCTTTTGCATCTAATTGATACTCGGGATCATTAGTCTCTCCTCGATAAGCCACCGCCTGAATATAGGCATGCGGCAACCATCGGGTCGGCTTTAAGGTGCAGAGCAATACACCCGCAATGGAAAGGCAAGGCTCGTTCTCTTCGTTGTCTGCCAATAAATGCAATCTCTGCAATTGACGTTCAACGTCTCCCTCTCCATCACGGACAAATTGACGAATAAGTAAGGCATCGGCATCTGTTAACCCAGTGCGACCTACTGGTTGTTCATCAAAGCGAATCAATCGCGTTTGACTGCGCTGTTGAAACAGTCTGGCTAAGGCATCAGGTGTCATTTCCCGTTTGGCGTGAGCAACGCGCTTAAAATACCCATTTGGGCTTTTATGCACCATCAAACTCTTAGGAACAGACACCACAATCACAGGTTGCATCTGACCTGATGCGTCAGGCAAGGTCAGGTGTTCAGTGACAATATCCAATGGTGGGGTTACTTTGTCATTACAAATTTCCGCTAACCATTTTTCAACACTGTCTAATGCCGAATAAGCAATCCCCAAAACCTGTTTGCTTTTATCGTCCACGCCCAAGATCAATAAGCCACCTTGTGCATTCGCCATCGCCGCCAATTCATCAGCCAAACTCTCTGCGTGTGGTGCTTCCACCTTTGTATCGCCACGCATGACAAGGCGTTTTAATTCCAATTTGGAATCTTCACCCAAACGAATACGGTTTAATAGGTTTTCTGCGTTGAGCATGATTTTTCCTTCGCTTCTTAAGCTAACTGGCTCATTCGCCAAACCGTTAATGCCATTTTTGCCATCTGTTTTTGACCTTGCTCAATGCAACTCGCTGTCCACGCTGTGTTATCCTCTGCCAGTTGTTGCGTCAGCCCAAAACTGCTTTGTGCTAATACGATGCGGACATTTAGCCTTGCCCACTGCTCGCAGGTATGACCTTAGGCGGCGGTTGTAGATTCCCCTTTTTCCCACACGCAGATAACAACATCGCACAGACCATCACCAACAAGCCTATCCATAACCCATGCTGTAACTGATTGATCAACTTCATCAAATACTCCTATTGGTATTTAAGGTCTTGCGCCAACTGAATTAGGCGCATAAAATCGAGCTTGCCACTGCCTACAGCGGAAAGTCGGTTATTTGATTTACAAGCAACCGCCCCCCTTTGCCAATCCATCGAACAGGGACAAGTCCTAGTGTCATGTTGTTCCACATTACCCACAGACTTATCCACAGGGATATTCACTGCACGAATGGGATTGTTATTTGAGTCCCGGTTTACGCACATTATAATCTTCATGTGATAGCAGTTCTTGGCACACATAACGCCCGTTGATGGGATAGAAAATTAACCGCCAATCATAACCCAACGGCACAGAAATCACATCACGATCAAAACGCATCCGCTTTCCCTTGAAGTCAGTATAAGACTGACCCGCTTCTATGGCGGCAATGATGTCTCGCGCTTTTTCAACCAATAACTTCTGAGAGGCTAAGGCTCGTAAATCAATAGTATCCTGATCAAACAAAGCTTTCCAACGTTGAGCCTCTTCTTTTTGATACAGCAAGGCTTGTTGCTGAACGGCTTGTTCCTGTTGCTTTTGTATCAGCTCTTTTTGCTCTTGCTCACAGCGATGGCAGTACTGACCCTTACCTTTATGACCACAAGGAAATACTTTTTTAGACACAATCACTCCTCAACCTAAAGATACACTCTCTCACACCAGCGTAGCCTCTAAACGATCTAATAAAGCAACAATCTGATTAGACTGTTGCTCAA
>CAZLOM010000077.1:0-9885 GCA_964561185.1 uncultured Piscirickettsiaceae bacterium | reverse complement strand
GCGTATGTGCCTGTGTGTGCGTGCGCGCGTATGTGCCTGTGTGTGCGTGCGCGCGTATGTGCCTGTGTGTGCGTGCGCGCGTATGTGCCTGTGTGTGCGTGCGCGCGTATGTGCCTGTGTGTGCGTGCGCGCGTATGTGCCTGTGTGTGCGTGCGCGCGTATGTGCCTGTGTGTGCGTGCGCGCGAGGGGTATCGTGCCCCATTGCCTCTACTCCCCAGACTGGCTCTTGTCCTGCAGAGCCGATCGTCCGCGGATACGCTACCGATCTGGTCTTAGGAATCTTTCTTAACATGTCTTATCTTCTTATGCCAAAAAAAGACACCCGCTTTGCGTAACCTTGCTAATGTGGTAAAGACCTGCCCCCAAAAGGCACAAAGCGGGGCTACTATCTGATTTAGGTTCGTGCATAATTTTGGTGCAAACTACATTTGTCCGTTCTGGTGCGTTTTTAGCCATCTCTGAATTGTTGATTGATTCACGCTTAACATCAGTGCTATTTCAACCTGTTTCATTCCGCCTTTGCTTAACTCTATAGCCTGCTCTCTTTTATCAGAACTTAAAGCAAGTCTAGCTTCTCCGCTTCTCTTTCCTTTGAAAGACTGACGTTGCTTAAAAGCATCCTCTGCCCTGCCGTCCTGCCTCCAAGTCCATTTGCTTATGCTCTTTGCTGTCGCTTTAATCTCAGACAAAGCAAGCGGACTGCTAAAGTCGTTGTATGCCATTGCTTTGGCAAAAACAGCTTCATAAAAGCTATTAAAATCGCTTCCACGGTGTTTTCTTACTTCTGTGTATGTCCACTCCCTAGTCCTATCAAAAAGCGTCACGTTGCGCCCTAGCCCGATCGCGGGGAGGTTTTTACGCTTGTCTCTTGCAAAATCTAAATCTACAAAGTCCGCAAGATACGATAAATCATAGCTTTCATCATTGAGTGCAATGGTGTTCCAATGCTTATGTAAAGGATTCTTGCAAATCAGACCTGCATAGCCTGCATCTGCTTCTAGTTTGCGCGTCATTCCTATGTCAACCGCTGCTGCAAACCGCATAGCTTTCGGACTGCTTTCCGCATTCAAATGGACAGGAATGGACAACGAGTAAAGCAAATGAGCTTGTTTGTTTTTAGGGTTCTGGATGAAAAGATTAGGGGGCGGTAAGCCGATCCAGTCGATTTCTTCAGGGCAGACAGGTCTATCTATGTCAAATGCAAGCCACAACATAGAATTGGGTTCATTGTGTTGCACATAGCGTTTGCGCACTGCCTGCCCTTTTGCTCGAATTAACAAACCTGACGCTAGTTCGTCTGTGCAGTACGGCTTTTTCGGTAGTGCCGTCTCAAATAGTTTTAGTTGTGCTGACATCAAATCACCAAAAAAATAATATTTTTTTGGTGCAAAAAGTTGATACTCTTTTGAGAAAAAGATATAATTCTTCTCACAAAGGTATGCACTTTTTTAGCTCTGTCGTTCCGGGAAGTTCGTTCGAGCCTTTGCACCAATACCTTCTATAGACCCCGCGCAAGCGGGGTTTTTAGTTTCTAGTAGTTTACTTTTTTCAACGCATTAAGTCAAGAAGATAAACATAACTAACTAATTGAAAAAAAAGGAAAAATAACAATTTTTACACCCCCATATATAGTTATAACCTGAACTTTTCTCTAAGATGAAAAAAAGATAAAAAAAAGGATAAAAATTGATTAAAATCAATTTATAATGCTCAGCCTCACCTTTGGTAATTGTTTTCATACAAAACCACCCTTTTTCCTATGCTGAATTTTCTACTAATTCTTTGAGTTCCCGTGTTAATGACTGTTTTCACTGGAATCTGCGTTGTTTTTCTATCATTGTATCTTTGTTGCTCTTTACCAAGAGTTGCTTGTACACCCATTTTCTCAAGTGCTTCAAAAGCAAGATACTCAACAGGTATGACAGGAATCGGATTCCCTGACAAAACACTTTTTTCAGCCTTTGCATAGAATCCCAATCCGAACCTAATCAACACGCCTTCTTTGATCAGCTCATTAAAAATTCGCGTAAGTTGACTCTGACTAGCAATATCTAGGTAGTCAGATCGCATAACCACATTGTCTTTTCTAAGCTTAATAGAAGTTAAGATTCTGCTTTTTAAGGTTCTTTTCATGATTTTTCTCCGCAAGACTTGCTCACTACAACTTGTAATTTAATCTATGGTTAGAAGGCTGTTATATTCATGATGAATGGTCGCATCTTCGTTTAATGTGAACACCCAATCGGCTTTAAACCCTGTTTTTTCGTTGTGATAGCCCTTGGCATTGGTCAATACAGGCACATCAGCAAGGCGATAACTCATGCTCTTGTGGGTATGACCGTGGCACCAAGCAACAACCTTGTGTTTTCTTTCATTCAACCAGTCATATAGATTACTGGCATAAGCACACTGGATTCGATCGTCAAAAAATCCAATATCTTCATCCGTAACCGTAGAAAAACTGGGGGCGTGATGACTAATAATGATCACTGGCTTAGTGGCATGATCAATGGCTTGCTCAAAGTAACGCAGAGATTCTCGGTGCATGATCATGGTGTCTTGTGGTGTCAATGTGTGTTTGTCTTCAACGGCACCAAGCCTTATGTTATGGTAGTCATTCATATATTTAGCACACACGGCGATGGCTTGCGAGTCATTACCACCCATATCGGTCCACAAAGTGGCACCGACCAATAAGCACTTTTCCAACTCTAGATGATCATTTTCTAGAAAGTGCAGGTTATCATGAGCAGCTAAGCGACGGCGAATTTGTCGCTGTGTGAAGCCCACTTCTTGTCCATAATACTCATGATTCCCAGCGACCAAAACAATGTGCGCAAATTGATTTTTAACAGCGATCATCCAACTGGTCACTTGTTTCCAAGTACCTATGTCACCAGCCAAAATCAGTACGGTGGCTGAATCGCTTGGTAATGGTGGCAAACGCACAACATTGTTGCGCGTCAACTCTAGATGAGTGTCTGAAATCAGTCGAAATACAGTAGATAAAGTCACCAGTCTTACTCCTTAGACGTATGATCTATTAATTACACCAGATATATTTTCTTCCAGTTGCCTGCTTTAATGCTGTCAAACCGTACAGGTGTATAGTTAATCGCCTCAACACTCACATTAATATAATGCCCGCCGCCGATTGAGTTTTGATGAACATGACCATGAATGTTCTTTTTACCGAATAGCTGACTTTCATGCATAGGGCAATGAGTGACCCAAAATCCAGCAAACTTCGTCATACCATGCACTTCATCAAAATAGAGCAGGTAGTCCTCAACAGGTAAGTTGTCGTGGTTTCCTAGAATGAGGATTTTCTTGCCTGCTTTTAGCTTGTCCACTAGCGGTAGATACTCAGCACCAAAACACACATCACCCAAGTGGTAAACGGTATCTTGATCAGTAACAACCGCATTCCAGCGCTCAATCATAGTGGCGTGCATTTCATCTAGCGTCTTAAAGGGACGCTGACCATACTCAATAATCTTAACATGCCCAAAGTGGGTATCAGAGATAAAGAAAGTACTCATCAAACCACCATCACTTTAGGCGCATAGTTTCTCGCCCCTTCATCACGATAACCCATCGGGTGGCAGACAACTTGGGTGTTGCCAATCCATTCATGAACTGGGTTATGTTTATGCCCATGTACCCATAGAGGTATTAAAGCACTATGTTGTTCAATAAAAGCATCCAAGTGAGAAGAAAAAGCTGGATTGAGTGGTGAATCTCGATATTCCTTAGCTGTTCCCTTGTGCGTGGGCGCATGATGGGTCATGACAATCAGTCGTTTGCTTCTTTTGCTTCGTTGCGCTGAATGCTCAATACATTCACTCAAACTCATCATCGCTTGATGATGTAGTCGCACGCTATCCTCTGGCGTAAACACTGCCGACTCAGCTGTTTCTTTAATAAGCCTAAAATCATTCATGCCATTTTTCGCATAGAGCATATCCATAACGTTACTGGCGTTAAAATCTGTCCATAGCGTTCCACCCCAGATATACAAATCATTTTGCAGTTGGAACAACTGATTATTGAGCGCATGAACATGACTTAAGCCAGCTATCCCTTCGCAGATGAGTTTCATTGCACTTTGCATATCTGTGCGGTAAAACTCATGATTGCCGTAGGTAAACACCACTTTTTGGTAATGTTTGGCAAAAAACTGCAAGGCTTCCACCACCTGTGATGGCTTGTTCGATAAATCTCCTGCAATGATTGCCACGCATTCTTTAGCATCAGGAACCACTAAGCTGTTTAAATTAAACTGCCGCTGATAGGTATTCTTGTCCTCTAGGTGAATGTCCGAAAAAATAGCCAGTTTCATCCTTAGTTCCTCGCTGATAAAGAAAACATACAAAACACACGATGGCTTTCTGGTCTCATCTGACCAAATTGCCAATCCACAATATGCAAGTTTTCATTGGTGATATCGACAAGGGTTAGTGAGGACTTGTCCGCATATCCGCTAACCCCTTCGTAAAAACGCGTATCAATAAACAGATGATTACCGACGATTTTGGCTATCTCAACGGGAGTATGACCACAAATGATCCAATCAATACCTTGCACGGGATTGGTATAACCCGATCGTTCACGACAACGTGACCTTTGCCATAACATTTCCCGTATTCCGTCTTCATCGTTATTAATCATCGCTTTGGTCTGCTCCCAGGTATCTGCCGTATTGGGAGATTGGGCATGAATCACACCAAATCGATGATGTGGATTGCTCAATTCCATTATGATGGGTAGTGCTGCTAATTGCTCTCGTATCTCTGACTGTAACCTTGCATTCAATTGCAAAAACCAAGATTCACCCCCACCTTGTTGTTGAGATATGAGAGCATGCTCATGATTACCTAAAACAGCATAAAACCAAGGCAACTGCAAATATTCGGCTACTTGGCTACTTTCAGGTCCTCGATCAATTAAATCACCAACACTGATCAATCGGTCACAATGAGGATTAAATCCTATTAAGCTCAAAGCTTGATTTAAAGCACTAAAACAACCATGAATGTCGCCGACTACAAAATCTCTTCCTTGTTGATTCAAAGGTAAGCATTTAATGCGTTGATCATTCGCAATCATAATCCAATCTCTTTTTTACCTATGCAGACATCCAAAAAACTAGCCAATTTCATGACGCAACAATCCTAGTTAAGTCTGTTAGGTGTGTTATTTCAACCTTGGCGGTATCCAATGAGCGAGACGTTCTATCGACTGGATAGTAGTAACAAATCGCTTCGCTAATATTGATAAGACTCAGCCCAGCATCAACTCCATCGAGTTGTTGAACGCCATAAACTAAGCCTGTATCAATAAACAAACTATTGCCAACCCAAGTGGGTCGTTTCACACAAGTGTGACCTGAAATCACCATACTCACACCCTCAACATGACGATCATAAGGAAGTGTGGCGTATTTTCTCAGTCTCGTTCTTCCCGTCAATAAGCGGTTGGCAATGTCAACTTCTGCCATTGACTGGTAGCGATTCACCAATTCAATCACCTCATGCCAATGGGCATAAGTAGGTCTGACCTCGGCGTGAACAATACCCACCACTTCCCCCTGCTGGGTTTCAATATCCATGATTAACGGTAATTGCTTGAGCTGATCTGACAAAGCAATATAGTCGGCTGAATTGCGAATAGATTGTGTCCAAGCGGTATCGCTTTTATCATGATTCGATAAGCGAAACGTCGGTGTTGCATCCCAAGCATGCGTCCAATCGTGGTTGCCCAATACTGCATGAAACCAAGGGAGTCCTAGATAATGAGATGCCTGCATATTTTCAGGACCTCGATCGACTAGATCCCCTACACTGATCAGTCGATCAGAGGATGGATTAAACCCGACATGCGTTAACGCCTGATCTAAGGCATTAAAACAGCCATGAATATCACCAATAACCCAATCTTTGCCCAGATTATTGGCAGTTAAGTGTTTCACTAAGCTCATGCGTTACTCAATCCCGTAAACACTGCAACAGTTGTGTTTTATCTAGATTCATAGATTTTCCCCTTAATGGTGCAGTTTCCGTCTTCATCAAGGATCAATTGCTGATCGCGACAATAGCCAGTATATTCTCCAACAAAGCCTAGCGGATTGCTGACAAGTAGCGTGTTTCCTATGCTCATCGTATGCGCTTGATGATTGTGACCATAAGCCCATAGAGAAACCCCACTAACGGTAATTAAGTCATCTAACTTGGTGCTATACGCATGTGTCAATTCATTTTCCAAATAGTCTGTGTTGGTAATACATTGCCAAGTGGGTACATGATGCGTTACTACAATTGTCGGCACATTAACCTGCTGAGAAATACTTTCTCTTAACCAAGCCACACTCTCGCGGTGCCATGTTTGGGTCAACTTGGGACTAATGGGCTGGCGAGTTACATCATCCAAAATAAGCCGATAATCCGCCATGGCTTGAGCCGTATACATGATGAATGAGTCATCGAAGAAGTCCGTCCAGAGGGTTGCACCCAAGATACGCACACTGTTTAATTGAATAGCTTGGTTTTCTAATACGTGTACATTGCTCAGTGATGCTAAATTAGACTGCCAGAAGTCACGCAACTCACTGATGGTGTATCGCCTATCTTTTGCCACTTCATCATAGTTTTCATAAGCGTCATAGTTATAAAAATCGTGATTACCCAACACCACCACAACCTGTGCAAATCGAGATGCCATTAACTCAAGCCATGGCAACACACTTGATCTCATGCCAAGATCACCAGCAACCAATAAAATCGTCTGCTCATCTTCTGGCAAGATCGGCAAATCAGCATCGACTTGCCCAGCTTTGAGATGTAAATCAGAGATCAAGCGTAAATAGGTTTTGCTCATGACTAACTCTGCTTTAGACGTTTAATTGTGCAAAAAGTAATCTGCATCGTGCCTCTCTGATAGGCTTGGTGAATTGTCGCAGACCAAGCCTTGTCCTTTACGTTCATTTCAGCGTTCATAGATTTCTCCTTAACTGTTGGATCAGATCATAGGTTAATCCGTTGAGTCTGTCAATATAGCACACCAATTAAAATAGCATTTAATTCTATTATTATAGCACGCCAGCTAATTTTGCAATTTTCGGGGATTTTTTACCTTAATCGAGCGTTGGGCGACTCACTCGATGCCTTACTGAGTGCTTAGCTCAATAGACACCAAGTCGGTTATCTGCTCAAGTTGTTGTTGATGAGCATCAATCATTTGTGAAATTTTCACTAACTGGGCTTTACGTTGCTGTTCAAGCGCGATCAATTGACTCAATTGCTCAGGACTGGGGTGTGGAATGGGAATATTACGCACATCCTCTAATCGTAATTGCGGTAGCTTAGCACCAGAATTTAGCGCCAGAAAATAGGCTTGCATCATTGGGCTGTGCAAATAATGATAAAGATAATCGACCGTCAGTTGCATCGGCTTGCCTGTAACTTTATCTACCACACTTAAGCTCTCTTGCGTAGGGCGTAGCACCAGCATTTGCATACCTGGTATCCAGTTATCGGGAATCTGATCATCGAGTAAAATGATCTTACCCAGTGTACTTTTAACCGAGATCAATAAATCACGTGCTTTGAGACCAAAGCGATGATGAATGTCTAAGGCTTTGGATGGTGATAGGTGACGGATCTTAGTCGGTGTGGTTACTTGCCCGAAAACATCAACATCCCCTGCTGCAATCTCATAGAGCATCACCCCTTCCCCTTCTTTGGCATCTGACACCACTTGTTGACTGGTTTTTTGTGCAGGGGCAAGGCTATGTAACCTAGAATAGCCATGCGGATGATTGATCACTTGCTTGACCCATTGAGCAAACTGATCTTGCACCACATAGCTACTGGCAGTCATATTCACCATTGGATTCTTGTAAATGGTTTCACAGGAGACCCTGAGCTGACTGGCGGATGCTGTTACATCATGATCTGCCATAATAACGCCAATCACATTCAGACCTTGGGCAACATCAGGGTTGCTTGATGGGGTATGAGAGAAATCGGCAAAGACAATATCTGAGCTTGGGTTGGTAAAATCGACCAACATTAATTGAAATGATCCATTCGTCATGGAGAGCGCTTGCACTGGTAAAGCGATCACATACTTTACTGGAGAGACAATGCGAGACTTATCATTACCCGCCTGTTGTTCTAAGCCAAAAAATCGTTTACGTGCTTCGGCAACCACCCCTATTTTCATAAAGAAATTCATGGAGTGTAAGCCAATAACTGTTTGAAAACGCTCTTTGAGTGATTGATAAGCTGCTGGATCATCAAAAGTCATTTTATTACCCGTTGGTGGTAGCAAGATCAGTGCATCACCCTTCGGTAGTTGTTCTAAAATGCTCTCATCAGTGACAGAAACGATGCTGAGCTTTGGCAAATAATGCGCCAACCAAGCCAACCACACATCATCAACAAGACTACTGAGTGAGCAATAAGTTACCTTAAAGCCTTCCATGGCAGCCAATACTGCAGATACTAAACCTAGTTGACCGTAAACCACGACATGATGCACTGGATGAATATCCGCAGTGCCTAACATTTCAATACGATGACGCAATACCTTAATAAAATCCAACTGGATGGCTAGGCTAAGTGATACCCTCAAGCTTTGATGCATGAATAAGTGTAACTTGGCTAATAAGTCAGTATGAGTAACGCTACGACCTTCACTAAAATAACTGCCGACAAGCTCAGCTAATAGATCCGCATCTTCTTTTGAATAACTGGGTAATGGGAGGTTAAACTTGACCGCAATGTCGTCAAAATAACCCTTGCCTTTGCCATCGCTAGCAAAGTTACGAAATTCAGGATCTAGTTGACTGATCATCCATAAAAGCTGCCAAACACTCACAGGCTGCTTGCGGTTCTGCTCATCTGCATTGATGAGTTGTTGTTGGTTCATGTTAGGCATGCTACTTCTCCTTAAGGGTTGAGAGAATGATAGTTTATTCATTTATAGTATTCAATACTATTTAGTTTTTATTTCTCTATTATTGAGGGTGATGAGCTGTCTTAAGGTATAGAATCACACGTTCGGCGGTGGTGAATGGGTAATTGAGCATCATGTTTGAGCGTCTGCACCAGTTGAGGATAAAACCTGCTTAACTGGGTGCGGAATGTCGGAAAAAACATACTTTTTGCCCTTTATTTGGCATATCTTCAAAAGACTCAAGAGCGAAAGTGTGGATAGCACCCGAAAAAACAAGTATAAAAATTTACTTAGCTGATCATAGCGCCTTGTGAGGAGGTTCTTTTTACCCTATAAATTGGTTATTTTTGCATACTGATTGACAGTTTTGTGGGCTTCCTTCATTGATATTGGTGCCGATTAAGAGACTAGAACTCTCGACCCACTGATTCGTAATCAGTGGCTTGGCTACTTGTAAGTAACTTAATCTACAATGGTAATTAGTTATAAGATTTATTTTCTGTAGTACACTATGCAGAATTACTCAGTTCACCGATTAGGCAAACAGCATGGCAATCAAAAAAACGAACTCTATTCTTCTTTATGGGCAAGTGCTGACAGCTTGCGTGGTGGCATGGATGCCAGCCAATACAAAGACTATGTGCTGACGCTCTTGTTCATGAAATTTGTATCCGACAAATACAAAGACGACCCCTACGGCTTAATCAACGTGCCAGCAGGCGCAAGTTATGAGGATATGCTTGCCCTCAAGGGTGATAAAGACATTGGCGATAAGCTGAATAAAATCATTGCTGCGCTTGCCGAAGCCAACGACCTAAAGGGCGTGATTGACGTTGCCGACTTCAACGATGAAGACAAGCTCGGTAAGGGTAAGGAGATGGTCGATCGGTTGAGCGATCTGGTGTCGATTTTTTCTGGCTTGGATT
>CAZLOM010000076.1:0-10124 GCA_964561185.1 uncultured Piscirickettsiaceae bacterium | reverse complement strand
ATTTAGCTGATATGACAGAGGCTAAACTTTCTAGCTATATCAGACGAATGACCACAGCCAAAACCCCCGAAGAAGTCTTTGCAGACGACATTGACGAAAAGAACGAAAAAAAATAACCAAAGCAAGGGAGTAGCACGAGGCTACTCTCTTGTTTATGTCCTCTACTTGGTTAATCTGTTTCTACCAATGGTTGATTGGGAACAACCGTTTGATCAAAATCCCTAAACAATACCCGATTCATGCTCAGGTGATCGGTGTGAATGATCAGGCGTGTGTAAGCCTTGCTTGTCACCAAATCATAGTCATCGGGGGTTAAGCGCGTTTGTCCAATGCACACCACGACAGCCTCACGCTCATCTAAGCGTTGGATGTCATGGTAAACCTGCTTAAAATCGTAATCGATACACAGGTTATGTGCATGGACAATATCATTCGCCAATTCGTGACTGTCATACGCCACATACACGTCCGAAAACACAACTCGCTTAATGGTTGATTTATCGGTTTCATCATTCATTGTGACGCACCTCATTGATTCTGGCTAGGTAAATAAAGGGGCTGTGCGTTTCCCAAAAAGGATGCTTAGATACGCCTACTGCTTCCTCAAAGGCTTCTAAATTTGCGCTCGTTACCTTTTCACCGTCATACAAAATCTGATTGATCTGGTAGATAAATTCCTCATTGGCTTCCTGCTTATTGCCGATGATAACATCGTATATTGAGCCACCGTCCCAATCATACTCCAATTTCCAAACCTGTTTAACAGCCAATACTTCTTTGGCAAAGCCCTTTAACTTATCGTACTCAGATTCTAAGCGTTCAAGCAGCGCGTCAGCATGATCAAACAGATAATCCTCACAGACGAAAAATCCATCTAACACAAAGATCCCTAGCGGATAATCGCCTTGCATGACGCGATCATAATCATCATCTTGCTGTGGGTGTTGTGAGAAGATGCTGGCTACGGCTAGATTCTTTGCCATTTGCTCAATGCGTTGTTCAATACTGTTCATAATGCTTTCTCCTTCATGGTTAATCAAATAAACTGGCAATGCCTGCACAAATACCCGATGCAATAGCCAGCGGTACAGTGACGGGCGCACTGGCAACCGAAGTGATCACTAATGCCCCGCTAACAATTGCACCTGCCGCTGTTCCCGTGCCAACGGCAACAACTGTTCTGCTAGGGGTAGATTCTTCTGTCCCTGTGATTTGCTTAGACAGTTCGTTACTAGAAACGCCAATGGTGACGGCTTTTTCAATGCTCATAAAAATGCTCCTTAGTGCAATGATGAAAAATGATTTGATTGATTCGATTGGTTTAATTGATTTGGTGACATAGCACGGGAAGCCTGTTGATTGGCTTTACGTGCCACTTTTTGGGTTAAGCTCGTTTTCTCCTGTTGTGGTGGGTGGGTTTCTAGTGATTGATCGTCTGATAATTCAGGATAGAACTCGTCTAATACAGCAGGGATTTCATCCTCTGTATCTTCAAAGAGTCCATTAGCAAAGCCCATCCGTGCGGCATCATCTAAGGCTTGTTGATAAATGCCTGATGTGCGCCGTTGCTGATCTAAGGCTTGCGCTTGTGCAATGGTTTGTTCAAGGCTCATGTCATAACGTAGCGTAATATCGACATAATAGACGGGGGTGCGGTGACTCATGGTTGTGGTCTTAGCACGTAAGATCATTCTTAATGGCATACTGGCAAGCAGATCACCAGACACCGCTTTGAAATAATGCAAACGCGCAGCTAGGGTACGAATCGAGTTAAAACCTGTTGTCCTAAAGATAAAGCTACCTAACTCATCGTTTTGGTTATCAATCTGTACGTTTAAGCGTCCGTAAGGCTTACAGCCTGATTTACCCCATTCGCATTGACTCGGTGAGGGACAATCAAAACTGTCTAGTCCATTGACTGTCATGCGCTTGCAGGTTTCTCCATTACCAACACACAAGGGTCTGCCTGTGGCACGATCAAACAAACTATATTCCGCTCGTAGGTTTAAGTCAGGGTCAGAGAACAAAAAACGTACTGGAATTGATCTCAACTTGTCATCTGCTGAGGCTCTTAACTCACCATCTAAGCGATGCAGTAACCAGTGATTACTCTGTTGTACCTGTGTGGTAATGGTGAATTGATCATCCTTTTGCGGTAAGCGTTTACCGTCTTTTTCAACCACCCGACCAATGGAAATACGCCCTAAGGTTGGCGGTGTAATACTGAGTCCTTTAATCATAAATGTTCCTAGCTAATTGAAAATGAGAATAAAAAAGCCTACCCACAAGGGATAGGCTGAGTTCGCCAATGACGAAGTAGGGATATTTTGTTTGTGGGTTAGTTGCCGTTAGTCGATATTGACGATGAATCTGCGACTACCTGCTTTAGCGATACCGTATTGATCAAGTAATTGCGGTTGGTCTTTGACGAGGCGTTTGCTATCCAATTGCCATGAATCCTTACTGCGTTTCCATGAGATGCTTCCTGTGGCAAACTCTGCTTTGGTGGCTTCTCCCATTGCTTGCTGTAACTGCTGTTTGAGTAATGCCTCTTTAGCTTCCGTCTGCTCCAGTTGTAAGCGCGTTTGAATCAACTCTGCGAACTTGTCTGACAATTCATGAATCGCCTTAAAGTCCACTGTTTGTCCTTGATCTTGAGGATAAAGTAGCTGTAACGCCATTGCCGATGATGCCGAACCATCAACAGGTGGTGGCACATCGTCTTCTACATAACGCCAAAACTCAGCTTCGAGTTGAATGAGGTTGTGAATAAGATCATCATCGCGCTGAAGGTGATAAATACGAAACTCTTGCCCTGCAACCAATACCGCTACGTCAGCCGATTGTTTACCTGTCACCGCTAACTGATGCTGTACCTGTATTTGGATATATTCAGGTACGCCCTCACTCCAATACTTAGCCCCAAAGAAGCCTGCCGTTTTACATTCCAATATCTGCACCTGATCACTGCCGACAATCTCACGATCAAGGTTAGCCAACATAAAGGCGTGCTCTGGATGTTGAAGTATGGCATTCACTCGACGCACTTTATGACCTGTACGCTTTTGGTAGTGTTTTGCCACAATCTCCTCTAACACCGTTCCCCAATACATCGGGCTGGTGTCTTCCTGCTCCTGCGTAATCGCCTGCTCTGACATACGACCTGTCTTTTCAAGCCAAAGCTCTAACTGAGACTTGTAAGGATTTAAGCCAACTGCGGCACTGGCATCAGAAGCCCCAATGCCTTGCTTTCGGGCAGTTAACCAATCTTGACGGTCTAAGTCTTTGGTCTTGATAAAGCGCACTGCCTTATGCCCTGAACCGTTGTTTGATGGTGGCATGGTAGGCATGGGTAGATGTTGTGTTTGTTGTGTTGTTACTGTATTCATGATGTTACTCCAGATAAAAGACAATAAAAAAGCCCAGTCGGCACAAGGCACGACTGAGCTATGGTTGAAATAATGAAAGTGGAAAAGGAATTAGACGCTTGAATACACTCGATCTAACTTTTCTGAAATTGCTTGAGAAACAAAGGCATTCAAACTCATCTCAAAGTCTCCAGCAGCCAATACCGCTTTACGGTGCAACTCTGGCGATGTTCTGACATTAAAAACACCTTTTAATGGTTCGTTGGGTTGTTTACCCTGTTGCTGACAGACGGTAAGATAATGATCTACAGATGCTTCAAAGGCTTGCTCCAATTCGGTTACTGTTTCACCCTCATAGTTCACCAGATCACGAATAAAAGCGAGCTTGCCATAAAGACAATGATCTTCAGCACTGTACTCGACCGTACCTAAATAACCTTTGTACTCCATGTAACTCATATCAATCCCTCCCGAGTTAATAATTCTTTCACTTGTCTAAGTGCGTATGCTTTAACCTCTTTTTGAGGATGTGGCTTATGCAGGTGAATGGTTAATTCTCCACGAATAAAATCTACTCTTGAGCTTTCTGCTTCAATGTACTCAAATCCTAACGATTTCAATACAGCAACAAGATCTAACCACTTATAGTCTCGTCTAGCCACCATAAATGAGGCTAATAACTTTTCTTGCCGACTCACGTAAACCTCCTTTATTTGTAACTAATTCTAATACCAACAATTAACAAGATCAAGTGATTAAGCCGCTAACTTTAAGGCGTGATCTAAAGCTCTTTGCTTGATGTTTGCCCCTGCACCGAACCATGCGCTATCCATACGGTTATCGGTGTTTCTGGCACGTCGGTGGTGATCAACATACTCAGTGACTGCATTGACCAACCCCCACGCTGTACCATTCGCTGATTCAAGATGAGACCCCATGCCTGCACCGTTGTACAAGGCTTGCACCTTGTTCAAAGCACGTTCATTCACGAGACCATTCTTTTCACCATCTTTGGTATCACAGATGACACGCAAGAAGTAGTTCATCGCTTCGTGTGATTTCACCTTACGCTCTGATAACACTTTCATGTCATACATGAAGTTGTCCCAACCTGATACCGCAATACCCAGTTGTTTCTTCACCGCTTGAGCATCAAAGTTGGTGCTATGCGGTACTTTAACCGCACTCACTGCGCCATTAAGCGAAAGAGACAAGGTGTTTTGACACACAACCCGTACCGTCGTTGGTGTGGCTGTAGTGGCTAATGTGCCATCGGACGATGTCGCCAACAACAGATAAGCATCAACCTGATCTTTCCCTTTAAGAGAACTCGATTTGCCAATCTTTGCTAATGCCCAAAACTTCTTGCCACCTTTTAACACGCCTGCGGTTTCCAACTCATAGCCTGCGACTTCTGACAAGTCACGGTAGAACTCTAATACCTCGCGAGGTTGTACGACCTGATAGCGATTCGATACCACCGATAATGGTGCATTGGTATCTGAACGATACAACACCTGCTGATCATCAAAGGTGTGCATCACCCCCAAATGACCAACCCCCTCAGCCATGAAGCGAACAGGACTGCTCTCAATCGTCCAATCCATTCCTGCCTGCTTTGCCCATACTTCAATAGGCTGTTTCTCCTCTAGCTGATTGCCTAAACCATGCCAAGGCGTTTCGCCAACATAAGCCATACTCGATACACAATGTGCCATGATAAATACTCCCTTGAATTAAAATGATTTTAGTAAGCTAATGATTAACTCAAGGAGGTAATATGTGCTTGAAAATATTTAGAATCAAACTTTTTCCTAACAAACAACTCACCGCAGTTTCAATCCAAAAGAGACAAAAACCATCTCATTTTAGGGTGTCTGTTAGCATCATAAGTTTTTGCTAGAAAGATCAATTAAGCAGCGTTTTTCATATCAACAGTACAGAC
Organism: uncultured Piscirickettsiaceae bacterium; assembly: GCA_964561185.1. Lineage (GTDB taxonomy): Bacteria > Pseudomonadota > Gammaproteobacteria > Thiomicrospirales > Thiomicrospiraceae. The sequence goes on along the minus strand of CAZLOM010000076.1, from coordinate 4,811 downwards.
TAAAAATTCCCAGACGCTCGGACAATGACTATTTCATTTTATCGGTGGTTCAGGGAAAAGAACATCATATTCAAAACCCACACACCATAACGCTATCTCATTGTTTAAGTAGGAGTATTTACAATAATCTAACACAACTAGCCTGCCTGCCTGCAATACACTAACGCAACTAACTAGCAAGCCTGTAACCCAACACAACTAACAAGCACTCCTTCCCGAAGGTAAAGCTCACACCATTACTCCACCAAAAAACAACATCGCTGTCATGCTGTAGCGGAATGGCGGGCACAAAGCCAAAGCCAAATTCCGCTGCTTGCAGTCATGGCGAAGCGAAGATGTCTAGCCATCAAACGCGAAGCCCAAAAAAGTAGTAAACTGGTCATCTCGTTTTTATCCCAAAGGAATGGCAAACATGGCAGATGCAAAGATCAGTGAGCTAACAAAAATACTGGACAGTGAAGATCTTATCCTCATCGACAAATCACACAAACCTAATGACGCAGGAACAGCGTTAGAAGTAACTCATGACCTAGATTTTGCCCAAGCATTATTTGATACACGAAAAATACTTGAAAGAATTGCCAAACAGAAAAGCGATTACTTTCGTACTCGCAATAAAGGCTTTAATGGTAAGCCAATAATCGAGCAGACGAGTGCAGTAATAAACATCATCTCCTCAATAAAGTGGTTAGTGAACTACTATGAAGCTCATGCTGAATTTATTGAAGTAAACCCTTACCTTTCAGTCTTCTATGATTGCTTAACTGAGGCAAGAAATGCAGGAGTAAAGCTAGAAGCAATCGTTGAGTCATGGAGCAGAGTAGAGGGCGATAACGCCATTAAGATCAAGCGAGACATGAATCAACTCATCAAGGATTACCGTAGCCTTGTGGCATCTCAAGCATTCAAAACAAGACTCAAAATCTATTATCAAGGGACTAAGCGTAATGCCCGTAGTGGCAAACGCTTTTTGGATAAGCTCTTTGACCACCATGCTAAATTACTCGTGATTCGTGTTGATCTGGGTTATCAGAACAGCATTAAGAACAAAGTGACTTATGCAGGAACGAATGCTTATAGAGAGCAGTTGATCAAGCATGTGCAAAAGAACTATCCAAATTTGCTCGGTTACATTTGGAAGCTGGAATATGCACCTGAAAAGAAATACCACTATCATACGCTATTTATATTCAATGGCAACAAGGTGAGACAAGATGTCACGATTGCTGATCAGATTGTCAGTCATTGGGCTAAGGAGATTGTGATTAATGGTGAGGGAGCTTATTACAACTGCAATAAACATAAAAAAGATTACGACCAAGTAGGTATTGGCATGATTCATCGAAAAGACACTGAAAAGAGAGCAGCGCTTGATAAGATTGTTTTGAATTACTTGGTGAAGACTGATCATTACGTTAAGGCTAGGATTCCTAAAGGCAAACGGACCTTTGGTAAGAGTGAAGTGAAATAAAAGAGAGAAAGGGTCGTAAAGCATTAGATTGTTCGCTGTAGCGCGTTTAATGCTGTTTTAGTGTATTATATATCCACAGTGGATATATAAAGGAGTAAAAGTATGCTCGTACAAACAACCCTATTTAGAAACAATCAATCTCAAGCAGTGCGTTTGCCAAAAGCAGTCGCACTCTCAGAACATATTAAACAGGTATCCATCATTGCAATGGGCAAGACACGTATTATCACGCCAGTAGAGCAAACGTGGGATGACTGGTTTGACAATAAGCAGGTGTCAGATGATTTTATGCTATCACGAGATCAAGGGATTGATCAGGAAAGAGAAGCGTTATGATCAAGTACCTGCTCGATACAAACATCATCATTTACACGATTAAAAATCGTCCTATTGTCGTCAGGGATAAGTTCAATCAGCACGTAGGGCAAATGGCTATTTCAACGGTCACGATTGGTGAGTTGATGTATGGCGTTGAGCGATCAGCGCAGCCAGAAAAGAATCTAGCCGATGTTGAAGGACTCATTGCGCGTTTAGAGGTCATCGATTTTGATCAGTCATCAGCAGAGCATTTTGGTGACATCAGAGCGAGTCTATTTCGTACAGGTCAGCCGATTGGTCCTTACGACATGATGTTAGCTGGTCATGCCAGATCAAAAGGTTTAATCCTTGTCACGAACAATGTGAAAGCGTTTGAGCGTGTGGCAGGCTTGCGTATCGAGAACTGGGTTTGAGCGTGTTCTATGATGCGATAGTAGCATTTATGCAGAAGCTAAAGAAGACTCCCAAAAGAGAAGTTCCCCTATCCCCCAAAGACAAAAGTCTCTCATCACGTTAGGACATTTGGTGAGGGTGAAATCATCAAACGTAAAAAACGAACCACGAAAAAAGACTCCTTAGACACGCTCAAATGATGTGATCATCCTCTCAGATTAACGCTTCGCTAACAGGCTAACTGAAGGACATGATCAGCCAGACTGCCACACAAATTTCAAATATTTTTTTGACCACATGATAAAAAACCTGATATTCTAGATACTCAATATCTAAAATATCTACTTTTTAAGTCTTAGGTTGAAAAAAATGCAAACAGAATCTGAAAACACCACGAACAACGAACAACAAGATGACTCATTTTTTGAGCACGAGCGTAGGAGAAAAATACGTGAAGATGTGCATCTTATAGGTGACTCTCCTTGGGCTGAATACGACCAAAATAGCTTACTTGAATCAGCCGTTGTAGAAGCCTGTGACAATTTGCAGGTCTCTAGGGAGATGGCGTTGACCACTGCTTTAGGAGCGATGGCAATCGCATGTCAGGGACTCATTGACATCAGGCAACCAACAGGTAATGTCGTTAATGGTGGGTTAATGCTGTTAACCATTGCTGAGTCTGGTGAAAGAAAAACAACGACAGAAAAACAATTTTTCAAAGGGCTAAGAGACGTACAAAATGAAAAGCTAGAAGATGCGTCACGAGAACAAAAAGACTATCAGAAGAAATTTCATGTCTGGAAATTGAAACTATCTGCCTTACAATCCACACTGAAAGCGGCAATGAAAGAGGATGCTAAATCTGAGAACGAATCTGATCCAGACACTTTCATACCACAAAAAGATGGCACATTCGAACTGGAAGAACGAAACAACATCAGTATTCAAAAACACGAAGACAACATCACAAAACACTTGGATAAAGAACCACAACAACCTAAAAACAATAAGTTCATCTACGACGACTGTACGCCTCAAGCCTTGGTTAGATCTATGTCAGAAGGCAGTAAAAATGCTTGCTTAGTATCCAGTGAAGCTAACGGCATCTTTAACGGTAAAGCCTTCTCAGAACTGCATCTACTCAATAGTCTTTGGGATGGAGGAGATGTTATTGTTGACCGTGTTTCTCTCACGAGCTTTGTATTACATAACTCAAGATTAACGCTTGCCTTAATGACTCAAATGAGTGTCATTGAAAAATTCTCAAAAGTGAAAGGTGAAGAAGCAAGAGGCATGGGATTTTTAGCTAGATTCTTAGTCGTTAAAGCGCCTACTAAAGCAGGATCAAGAGATGTTAATTTTCCATTAACTGAATTAAAAAGTCTTAATAAGTTCAATGACAGAACAAGAGAACTAATTAATCAATCTTTTGATAATGAGGACAATCCTGATATTAAGAGAACAGAAATTACATTCAATGCTTCTTCTGCTCAGATATGGAGAGAATACAACCAACGCATTGAGGATGAAATGCTAGAGGATGGCGTATATGACTATTACCGAGATCATGCGTCTAAACTAATGGATAATATATCGCGCGTAGCTGGCGTTATCCAATATTTTGAAAATGGCAATACTGAAATAACAAAAGAAACATTAAAATTCTCTTATGACATTTGCATGAGATACTCTAAACACTTTTTAACCTACTTGGCAGGTGAGCCAAGAGCAATTACCTTAGCTAATATGCTTGCTGAAGATCTTATAAAAATAGCAATCAAAGAAAGACAAGAATATATATCAAATTATTACAAAAACGAAGAAGAAAGGAAAAGACACTCACAAAACCACATACCAACAAGAGAAAACAGTAGCCCCAAAAAACATATTGAAGTAGAATGCAACATAAAAAAATGTAGGCTACCCTATTTTTGTTACTTTAACAAATCAGACATTACTAGATCAGGAAAAAGCAAACTCAGAGAGGATAATAATTTTAATATTGCATTAAAAATCCTAACTAAGATGAATTTTGTTAAAAAAATAGATGATACCGAATATTTCTTTTGTGAGTTCATCGAAATGATTAATGATCGAGATATAAACCAACCTAGAAAAGAAAATAAAAATCGTGATGATCAAAAAGACTATCATCTAATAATACAGGAAAACATTCAATATCATGAAGTTATTAAAACCCCTGATAGAAGCCTAAAAAATGGCGCAGAATACACCTTAAATGCACTGCCCTTATATGAGCAAATGAGAATTATTGCCGTAAGAGACACAATGAGAGAGGGTATTGAGGAAAGATATATAGATGTAGATGATAAAACAACTAACTATAAATTTTACCTAATTGAAATAAGATAAAAAATATTATTTTATCCACCATTGACGATACGCCCCACTGATTCGTCATCAGTGGACCAGTTGCATATTTTGTATGGCTAGTGATACCATAGGCAGATGAAAGCAAATTTGATTTATCGCGATAAGCAAGAATACGGCAATGGATTTGTTGAGGTGGTCATTTGGCATGTACCTAAACCCGTTCCGCCATCTGAGCATCCATTCAAGTATAGCCTAGTCTATATCGTAGATGGTCAGCGCGTTGTTGGCTATGACA
>CAZLOM010000075.1:8485-10175 GCA_964561185.1 uncultured Piscirickettsiaceae bacterium | reverse complement strand
GATCATTCCGCTCCTGCACATACTTACGAAGATAAGCATCCATCCTGATGTCTTTGATGGAGTCCACCTGCTGAAACTCATCCAGAGCAATGACGACACGCTTTTGCTCCGATAAGGCAGAAATAGCGGTAAAAAATTCATTCATCTGACCATCAAAGTCTAACGCCCCAATCGCTGGCTTCAAGGCATACTTACCTGTATTGGGGTCTATGGTCATTTCGATTTTTAACCGTTTGGCAACGCTCATCATCCAACTTGACCATGATTTTTTAACCCCAAAAGCTGACAAGGATTTCAGTAAAATGCGAGAAAAATCCTCTTTTTTGGTAATGTCATACACATCACAATACAGGCAAATATCATCTGTTCTCTGCTCAAATACTTTTTTGATCAGTGAACTTTTACCCAAACGACGTTTAGAGAATAGCAGTAAATTATTTCCAGAATCAATTAATTGCTTAATCTTTTCTATCTCACTTTGTCTGCCAATAAAGGTAGAGCCTAGTGATAGCTTATCGTATGGAAAAGGAGATTGCATCTTTCAAAACCTCTATTTAGTATAAAATAATTATACTAAAATAAGCATACGATTTGGTATAAATTAACAATACGGTTAACAGCCTTCGCCATACCTTCGCCTCAAACCACTTTTACGGATGACCATCATACAACTGCTTAGCTTTGGTCAGCGTATCATAAATCTCAGCTTTTAGCTGTGCTGGTTCGTCAACTCTGATTCTTGCACCTTGCGAGAGAATCCACCAGTTGAGTTGCCACGTATAAAAAACGGAGGCGATGAGTTGATAACCGTTTTCTTGCTCAACGAGGTGTTGGTCAGTGGATAAGGGGGTTTCCTGTAAAATACGCGCGAGTGTTTCATCAACCCAAGCAACCAGTTGAATTTCGTTATTGTCATGAGCATTGAATCCACTAGCCCCTTTCGCTAAATACGCCTGCCATGTTAGGGTGGTTTTAGGGGTAGCAGGATCAAGCGGTTTTAATTGTGCAGAATTAAAACGATGCAGGGCAAACAAGCGAATATCGGAATAGTCATTCACGGTTGCACCCAAATAGGTAATATGTCCTCGAACCAATAACCCTAATGGGTGCAAAATCATGCTTTTGGCTTGGTCTGCGTTGAAACCTTGATAACTGACCTCTAACTGTTTTTGTTCAAAAACAGCTTGATAGATGGTTTGCTGAATACTAACCTTGATTTTAGGGGCAATAACAGGTTGATTAGGCGATTCTACCACCACGCAAGTTAACCAATGCTTCATCAAGTTTTTATCGCTGGCTTGGGCGAGTGTTTGCTTGGCTCGATGGAACAGGGGTTCTAGGTCTTCACGCATAGAACTGGGCAAGGCTTTTTGTAAATGCTGATCAACCAGATAGAGGGTTAAGGCTTCTTCAGTACCCATCAAGTGAAGATAGGTTTTGGCATCTCTTGCCCATTTCCAACCGTATGGCTTACTGCTGTCGTTACAGATTAAGTTAAGCTGTGGTAATTGCTCTTTAATATCATTCAGATCACGTTGAACGGTACGAGCGGTTATTGTGTAGCCTGAGCGTTCGAGACGTTCAGTTAATTCTGCAACGGTAATTTGACTCGGTGATTTAGGAATCAATTGCAACATTGCTAATTGACGAATCAGGGTTTCATGACTGGTAACGGCAGGCATTTCAAAAT
>CAZLOM010000075.1:0-8385 GCA_964561185.1 uncultured Piscirickettsiaceae bacterium | reverse complement strand
CTGATGTTGCCAGTGTTAGCTTGAGTGAAGGCGTAAAAAATTTTGTTTTTTATTAGACGCATTATGTCTCATTAATGTGATATGCTAAACCACATCATTCAGCGATTCTAACTAGGAAGATTTATATGCTATCATAACCTCCTCTCCTCTATGCTCATCTTAGAACCTACTTCAGTTAGACGGAAACCAAATATCATGCTCTTCTTACACACCTCCCATAAATCAGAATATTTGCTCCAACACCTTGCCATGGTGGTGAAACAATACCCTCTGTCCCCTTTTGACACAGAAGTGTTTTTGATTCAATCGCAAGGCATGGAGCGTTGGTTATCGCAACAACTGGCGAATGAATTTGGGGTGTGGGCAAACGCGCAGTTTTTGTTTCCTGGTAAATTCTTTGATGAAATGGCGCGGAAGATTGACGCATCGCTCAAAACAGAAACCTTTGCCCGTGAACAGATGATTTGGCGGATTGAGTCTCTGTTGCGCAAGCTTTCAGAGGATGAGGTTTTCTTACCCTTACGCGGTTATCTGCAAGGCGAACAACTCGCCACCAAACGCTTTTTACTGGCACAACAAATCGCCCAGTCCTTTGACCAATACCAACTGATGCGCCCCGAATTGTTAGACGCATGGTCGCAACATCAATTAGCAACAACCGAACCCTCTGAAGTATGGCAAAAAGCACTCTGGCAAACCCTACTGGAAGACTTGCCTGTTACAGAACGAAAGCACCGCGGACAACTCTGGCAAGGCGCGATTGATAAAATGAAGCAAGCACCAGAAGGTGTGTTTGATCAGCAGTTACCCAAGCGTATTTCTATTTTTGGTGTCTCCACCATGCCACCGATTTTCCTAAAATTTATTCAAGCCCTCGCCACCCATACCCAAGTACATTTATTCCTGATGCAACCCTGTCGTCACTATTGGGGCGACATTAAAGGCTTGCAAGAAACCAAACGTGAAAAATATGCACCAAATGCCGCCGATTGGGAGGGCGATGTCAGCCATCCCCTGCTGTCCTTACTGGGACAACAAGGGCGTGAGTTTCACAAACTCCTTGCCGAAGAAGGCAATGCCGACTGGTCGGTGGACTCTTTTGAAGACTTTTCAACCAAGGAAAAAACGACAACCCTGACAGGCTTACAAGATGGTATTTTAGAAGACAAGCTAACCAAATTAGCACCACCTACCGATGGCTCAATTCAGATTGTTTCTTGCCACTCACCGATGCGTGAAGTACAAGTATTAAAAGATTATTTGCTCGATCGCTTGAATGGCGACAAGCAGTTAGAGTTACGTGATATTTTGGTCATGGCTCCTGATATTTCCCTCTATGAAGCCTATATTTCAGCGGTATTTGAAGACTCTCGTTTCCGCTATGCCATTGCTGACAGAAGTTTGCGCTCGTCCAATGAAATTCTCGATGCCTTAATTGAGCTGTTGGGGCTCTTGTCCAGCCGTTTTGAATGGACAAGGGTTCTGGATTTGCTGGAAAAGCCTGTGGTTTATCAGCAGTTGGGCTTAGAGGAAGACGCGCTTGAGTGGATTCGGTCATGGGTCTCGCAAACGCACATTCGTTGGGGCAAGGATGGTGCACACAAAAAGACCTTAGACTTACCAGACATCGAGCAGAACACTTGGGAAGCAGGGCTTCAGCAGATGATGCAAGGCTACACCCAGCGCGGTACAGGGATAGAGATTGAAGGCTCTATCGTGCAAGCACTGGGTGCATTGGATTATTTTGTTCGTGAGGTGTTGTTTGCCTATTCGGAACGCCTCAGTGATGCCAAACCTGCCTCTGCATGGACAGAGGTCTTATCGGATTTGCTCGACACGGCTTTTCAAGAGAATGACTTTCAGCAGTTGGCACAATTACGCCAACTCATTGCAGAACTGAACCGCTTGCCAACTGATGAAAGCTATGAACTAGCAGCGATCATGCAATGGTTGGAAAACAGCGTTGGTGAACAAAAAACCTCACAGGGTTTCTTGGCAGGACAATTAACCTTCTGTTCTATGCTTCCCATGCGCTCCATTCCCTTCAAGGTCATTTGTATTTTAGGCTTGAATGAAGGCGACTTTCCGAAGATTGATCGTCGTCCTAGTTTTGATTTGATGGGTGGCATGAAAAACTTCAAAAAAGGCGATCGCTCCAGTCGTCGTGATGACCGTTATCAATTTTTAGACGCTATTTTATCCGCGCGAGATGCCCTTTATTTAAGCTATATCGGACAATCGGTTTATACCAATCGTGAGATTCCACCGTCGGTGGTGGTGAGCGAGTTAATGGAATGCTTTGAGGTCACTGAAGATCAGCCTTTGGTGGTGAAACAAGCCTTGCAAGCCTTCTCGCCACGCCATTTTGGCGACTTGTTTACCTATCATGCGCCTTCCGCTGAAACCGCTCAGGTGTTTGCTCAAAGTGACCGACTTGCGCCTGTGTGGTGGCAGTCAAACTTTGCCCTCGGTGTCGATTCACCCACAGTGATCGCACTGAGCGATGTGTTGACCTTTTTCCGTGACCCGCAACGTTATTTTGTGCAGAATATATTAGGGATTCGATTTGATGCGGTTACAGCAGAAGATGACACAACCGAATTGTTTGAATTGGATCATTTACAACACTATCAGGTCAATCAAGACTTGCTGACTGCCAGCCTGAACGGACGCTTGCCTGCGTTCACCGAAGCATTAAAAACCCGTGGCGCGTGGATGCAAGGCACTTTTGGTGCCTTAGCTTTGCAACAAAAGCTGGACGAAAATGCACCGCTGGTGACGGTGGTTGAAAATACCCTGCATGAAGTAGGTAAAAAGACAAGCGCGAGGTTTATTGAGCTAGATGTTCCTTTGACTCCCCCCAATAGTCAAATCCAAAAGGTTCGCCTAGAGGGTTGGACAAAAGGTGACTATGAAGAGGGCAATGTCTTTTACCGTTCAGCAAAACTCAAAGCGAAAGATTACCTTCAGGCATGGATTTACCATCTGCTCGGCACGAAAACAACCTATCTGATTGGGTTAAGCGATGACGGAAAACAGGTCAAAAAACTTGCTTTCTCGCCATCATTATCTGAAGAACAACGTCTTGAAAGGCTGGCTCAGTTATTAGATGTCTTTATTCAAGGACACAGCAAACCCTCTGATTTTTGGACGGAAGTGACTTTAACCTACTATAAAGCAAAAGCAGACAAGAAACAGCAAGAATCAGCGAAAGCAATGGATGAAAGCATTCGGGGGCGCGTTAATCACAAAAACGGAAAACGCTATCCAGTGGCTCAAGAAATTGCCTTACTGGCACAAGGGCGGGAAGCGTCTGATTTTCTCACACCTGCCTTTTACCAAACCGCAGAAGTCATTTTTACCCCCCTCTTTGACCAGTGTGAGGAGTGCTCACGATGAACAATATGATGCAGAAAAATACCCATAACGACAAAGAGATGCAACCCTTTAACCTACTCGAACATGCTTTTCAAAAAGGAGCTTCCCTCATCGAGGCAAGTGCTGGGACGGGAAAGACTTTTTCGATCGCCATGCTGGTGGTGCGTTTGGTGGTTGAAAAAGCCATTCCGATTGAGGAAATTTTGGTCGTCACCTTTACCAATGCCGCCACGGAAGAATTGCGAGATCGTGTTCGCGCCAGACTGGTGGACGCACGTGCGGTGTTATTGGGACAAGTGTCTGCAAAAACCCTAGCCAAAGATAAGACCCTACGCGACTGGTCAGAAAAATTAGCACAGGGAGGCTATCAAGATGATCAGGGAGCAGTCGTTACCACGGCAGTTGCGCTCGAACGCTTGGCAAAAGCCCTTGCCGATGTTGATCAAGCCAGCATCTATACCATTCACTCTTTCTGTCAAAGTGTGATCAAGGCTTATCCGCTGGAAAGTGGTCAATCCTTTAAGATTGAATTAACCAGCGATATTAGCAAACGCAAAGATCAAGTGCTACAGGACTTCTGGCGACGCAATTTCTATGAGCGAAGCGAAGCAGAGGTTGCTCTACTGCTATCGCAGTTTAAGACCCCAGCAGAATTGGCGGATATTTTATCAGTGGTCAAGCATCCTGACATTCGCGTGGAACCCGCCGTAATGCCATTAAATGAGCTACTGATTGCAATGCTCCCTGTGAAACAACAGGTGACTGCTTGGGTAAGCGAGCATCATAGCGAGCTGAATGAATTTGTTGATGCCGCGATTCGTGAAGGCTGGCTCTATGCAGATGCCCCCTCAACAGTCGCCACCAACTGGGCAAATGTCTTTGAACAACCGACTGTTTTTTTTGATCACTTTTCAAAAGACGCATTTAAGAAAACACACCTACACCGAGTTGATGAAAAACTAACCTCTCTTAATTTACCACAACAAACCCTTACTGAACTGAAAGAGAAGCTTACCGCTCTGAGAATCAGTATTCAACAAGCCTTATTAAGCGATTACTTCTCTCAATTGGAGAAAACCCTCACTCAGCAGAACCAGATGAGTTTTGACAGCCTGATCTTCAACCTTGCCAACGCCTTGAAGGGTGACAAAAGCACCTTTCTCAAGGAGCAGGTTCAAGCCAAGTATCAAGCCGCCTTAATTGATGAATTTCAAGATACCGATGCCGACCAGTGGTATATTTTTTCGTCCTTTTTTGTTGCCCCTAAACCGCAACCTGCTACCCACTATCTTTATCTGATTGGCGATCCCAAACAAGCCATTTATAAATTCCGTGGTGCTGATATTTATGCCTACTTAGCCGCCAGCAAGGCGTGTGATCAACACTACACCCTAGACACCAACTGGCGTTCTGTGCCTAATATGGTCACTGCCGTCAATGACCTCTTTAAGAATCACGACAATCCATTTAATATGCAGGAATTAGCCTTTAGACCCGTTGAGGCAGGACGCACAGGTAAGGAAGAAGAACCTGCCATGCACTGGTGGCAAATGCCCACGCAAGCCAATAACAAACCGTGGAATATGCCAGAAGCAACATCACAGATTCAAGCAATGGTGATTCAACAGATCGAGCAGATGTTAGCAGATGGCGCAACCCCGAAAGACTTTGCCGTATTGGTGCGTTCCAACAAATCGGCAGAAGTCTATCAACAAGTCCTTGCCACCGCCAAAATTCCCGCAGTGATTAAGACAACTGCCACGGTATTTGCCAGCGCGGAAGCCAACGAATTGCTCACGGTGATGCACGCCCTTGCCGAACCGAATGACACACGAAAAGCCAAACAAGCCTTAGCGATCAGTTGGTTTGCCAAAAACGGTAACACGCTTTATGACACACTCAACAGCAACGCATTTGAATCATGGTTAGACAGCCTCACCTTACATCATCAGATTTGGCAACAGAAAAGTTTCATTGCCGCCTTGGTCGGCTTGATGGAAAGCTGGCAGGTAGAACAGAACCTAGCTCAGTATCCCAATGGCGCGAGACGGATTACCAACCTGTTACATCTTGCGGAACTGGTGCAAAAAGCCGCTTTGTCAGAGCATTTAAGCATGACCAAAACACTGGGTTTTTTAGCCAGACAGATCACCACAGGTATGAGCAATGATGAAGTAGGCATTCGCTTAGAAACCGATGCTGAGGCGGTGCAAATCATTACCATGCACTCGGCAAAAGGATTGCAATATCGCTATGTTTTCTGTCCTGAGTTATGGTTAGAAAGTGAACTCAAAAACACAAAAGTCGTTAAACTGCATGAAGATGGCAAGATTGTTGTTGATCTAGGATCAAGTGAATTTGATCGACGCAAAAAACAAGCCTTAGAAGAGGTAAAAGCCGAAGACTTGCGCATTGCCTACGTTGCCTTAACCCGTGCGGAAGAAAAAACCTTTGCGGTGTGGGGAACTGCCTTAAAAGGTTATGACAAGTCACCTTTAGGATACCTGCTACAAAAAGCAGAACCACCCACGGGAGACGCACATTGTCACCATTTCAGTGTAGGGACAAGTCAGCTTACCCATCAGCCATCAACCGACACGCCCGATTATCAGGCGAAAGCCTTTACCCGCCCCTTTATTGACAAGCGTCATCGGTTGTTTAGCTTCTCAGGACTGATCAAGCATCTTGAGCAGGAAACCCCCGTAGATAAATCAGATGAAACAGACCATGATGCGCTTGCCCTTTTGTTGGCAAACAAAGCACAGACGGCTCGCTTGCCCAAAGGGTCGGCCTTCGGAACGCTGGTTCATGACTTGCTGGAAGTAACCGCCTTTGACACCTTGGCAGAACAGGGCATTGATCCCGCCAAACGAGACGAGATCGCGGCAAAACAGGGCGTAAAATGGCAGGCAATCGGTCGTACTGAAACCGAACAACACACCGATTTTGATGAGATGATGCGAAAGATTGTGACCACCCCTTTAGAGTCTCAAAATGGCAACTTTACCTTAGCACAGATTCCAGCAGAGCACTGCTTAAAAGAAATGGGCTTTTATTACGCGGTGAAACCCAGCCAAACGGCACAGATCAATGCCTTATTAACCGCCTCTGACGTACCCTTTATGCCCCTAGGGGCTAAGGACATGGCTGGACACCTGAATGGGTTTGTCGATTTAATTGTGATGTATCAAAATAAGTTTTACGTCATGGATTATAAAACCAACTTCTTAGGCAATGCCGCCAGCGACTATTCAAAAGAAGCGATGGCGCAAGAAATGACGCACCATGTTTATGGTTTGCAGTTTATGCTCTACACCCTTGCTTTGCATCAGTATTTGAAACATCGTGTGACCGATTATGATTACGAAACGCATTTTGGTGGCGTGAAGTACCTGTTTGTGCGAGGCATGGATGGCAAGTCTTCAGATTATGGCGTTTATGACTATCGTCCCGATATTGCCTTGATTACCGCCTTAGAAGCAATTTTGTTGGGAGTTAATGATGCGAACTAATTACATTGGGCAACAGCTGGCAGTTTATATTGCGCCTGAGCATGAGAAGATTCGAGAAATCCTAGAACGCCTAAGTCATCATCTGGCACAGGGTCATAGTTGCATCAGACTGACCGTAAGCGAACAATCTTTGCTGGCTGATTTCTCACACCCTGCACTCGTTCTTAACGGAGACTTGCTCTATTTGGCACGTTATGCCGACTATGAACAGCAATTGGCGCAAGCCTTGTTAAGCCTAGCCTCACAAACCTCAACCCCAGTCGAGACCCAGCTAGAAACTTATTTTACAGACCCTCAGCAACAAGCCGCTGGTGAATTGGCGTTAACCAAACAACTCGCCATCATCACAGGGGGACCTGGAACGGGAAAAACCACCACCGTGGTGAAGATTCTTGCCCTACTGCTCACCGCCAATCCAAACCTACGCATTGCCTTATCTGCGCCAACAGGGAAAGCCGCCATGCGTTTGACCGAATCCATTACGGGGAGTTTGGCGCACTTGACAGGCTTTTCTGAAGCCGTGCTAACGAAAGTGCCGACGCAAGCGAAGACCTTACATCGTTTGTTGGGGGCAAGACCGCTGACCAGTGAGTTTCGTCACAATCGTGACAATCCCCTGCTGGAGGATGTGATCGTTGTCGATGAAGCTTCCATGATTGACTTAGCAATGATGACCAAGCTGGTGCAATCGCTCAAACCCTCAGCGAAATTGATTTTACTCGGTGATAAAGATCAGTTGGCATCGGTAGAGTCTGGATCGGTATTAGCCGATTGCTACCAAGCCTTAGCGCAGAATCGCGTGCAACTGGAGCATACCTATCGTTTCCAAGGGCCGATTAAGAACCTTGCGGTGTTGGTCAATCAGCAATGTGCAGATCAAGTCGTCGCGCTATTTCCGCAATCCACTGAGGATGCTAGCATCCTTTGGGAAAAGGATAACAAATCCATTCAAAAGGTGATTGCACAAAACCTGACTGACTACGCAACTGCTGTTGAATCCATCAAGAGCAAAGAAGACATTACGGCATGTTTTACGGTTTTTAATCAGTTTCAGATGCTCTGTGCCACGCGCCAAGGAAAGTTTGGCATGGATGTCCTCAACTTTCTTGCTGAAAAGCACTTTCCGACCCAAGAGAAGCAAGGTGCTTGGTACGCAGGTCGTCCTGTGATGATCACCCGCAATGATGACAATACGGGCTTGTTTAATGGCGATATTGGCTTATGCCTGCCATCGCCTGAGCATGACCATCAACTCAGGGTGTTCTTTAAGCAAGGGCAAAGCATTAAAGCCTTTTTGCCTGCAAGATTGACCAATCACGAAACGGCTTTTGCCATTACCATTCATAAGTCACAGGGTTCGGAGTTTGCACACGTCATGATTGTGCTACCAGACGAGCAGAATAACCCTATTGATGACTTAGCCGTCACTGGATTGCTAACCAAAGAATTGCTCTATACGGCAATCACCCGAGCCAAGCAAAAAGTCACGCTCATT
>CAZLOM010000074.1:0-10287 GCA_964561185.1 uncultured Piscirickettsiaceae bacterium | reverse complement strand
ATGCAGGAAACCGACAGACGCATTGATCTTATGGCAAAAGAGCTCAGAGACTCAGGAAAAGAAACTGACAGACGCATGCAGGAAACTGACAAGAGAATTAGTCAAGTGAGCAAACAAATTGGTGAGCTAGGCGGTCGATTAGGTGAATTTGTCGAAGAAATGGTGAAACCTGCGGCAGTACGACTATTTCAAGATCGTGGGTTAGATGTGCATCAAGTGGCTAAGAATCTTGTTGCATACAATGATAACGGTCAACTGATCAGTGAAATTGATCTTTTGGTTGTGAATAAGTCAACAGCCATAGCCATTGAATGCAAAAGCAATTTAAGCATAGATGATGTCAAAGAACACCTAGAGCGACTCGATTGTTTTAAGCAAAGTTTTCCACAATATGGTGATTACCAAGTCTTAGGGGCAGTCGCGGCAATGGTTATTCCTGATTCGGTGGGACGTTACGCCTACCAAAAGGGATTGTTTGTCATGGCGCAAAATGGGGACACAATATTGATTAAAAACGATGGTAAATTTAACCCTAAAACGTGGTAGTCGTGCATGCCCCGTATCAAAATACGGGATTATGACACAAATCTAGGGTGGTCAAAATTGGACGCTTTTTTACCCTATAAACGGGTCATTTTTGCACGCTGATTGACACGCCACATCAACGATGGACGCTTATCGCTCATTGAATGAACGCGACAAGAGGTCAGCTACAGGTTTGAGTAGGTAGGTTAAGAGGGTTTTCTCTCCTGTGATGATTTCCGCCTCTACTGACATACCGGGTTGTAATGGATTGCGGGTAGGGTCGTTGCCGAGATAAGCGCGATCTAAGCTGATCCATACCTTAAAAAAAGGTTCGTGTTTGGCATCTGTGTCATCAAGGATACTGAATGCACTGATGCGTTTGACATACCCCGACGCATAGCCAAAACGACTGTAATCGTAACTGCTGATGCGCATTTTGACAGGTTGCGCGTTACGAATAAAGGCGATGTCTTTTGGTTTGACACGCACCTCAACCTCTAGTTCCGCATCTTTCGGGACAATTTTCATCAGCAATGCCGCAGGTTGAATCACCTGTCCAATGGTATTGATCTGTAACTCTTGTACCATGCCCTGCTCTGGGGCGGTAATTTCCAACCGTGAGAAAATACTGCTCTGTTTTTCAAGTTGTTGCTCAACCTCACTTTTCTCCGCTCGTACTTCTGACAACTCCTTTAAGGCATCACGCTGAATTTGGTTTGCCATGTCTGCACGTCGAGCAATGCTTTCATCTAACTCTTTTTGTACCAGTGTGTATTCTTTTTCTAAGCGTTGTACTTCCCCTTCTGAGGCCACTTTGGTTCGACGGGTTTCCAGTAGAATGGTACGACTAATCAATTTGTTTTCAGCAAGGTCTTCACGCATGGCTAAGAGTTCCTTCGACAAGGCTAAATCTTTTCGCGCCGCATTGATGCCCTCTTTGATTTGTTTCAGATGGTTTTGACGTTGCTCAATTTGTGCCTCTAGTATTGCTAGATTACTGGAGCGCGTGGCGCGTTGCTGTGCGAGCGTGTCTTGTTGTGCCATCACTTGAGCCTGATACTCATCACTGCCAACCATGTCTTCAATTTTGGCAATACGATGCTCCGTAAATGCCGCGATACGCTCTTCACGTAGGCGTAATGCCGCTAATCTCGCCTGCATTTGTTGTACTTCTGCCATGGCTTGACGATCGTTCAGACGGAAAAGCACTTGTCCTTTTTGTACCTCTTGACGCTCTTCGACCAAAATTTCGCTAATCACGCCCCCATCTAGATGTTGAACGAGTTTAATTTTATCTGAGGGCATGATTTCACCAATACCCTGTGCAATTTCTTTGACAGGAGTAACACTTGCCCAGACCACAAACCCAACAACCATGCTGGCAATCAACCAGACCATCGGTTTCACAAAGGCAGGAACCAGCTCTTCCTCAATTTGAATGCTTTCTGACAGTAAGCGTCGCCCCTTGATGTCATGTCGAGGTTTGTTGAGGTGTTCGAAAATATTTTTTGATCCCATGATCTTTTGTCCTGCTGATTAACTTGCGTGTCATTCGTTGCGGCGTTATTTGTTTCCTGCCATTAATAGGCTAACAATTTCGTCATAATTGCCCATTTTGAGAATCGCCCCTTGTTGCATAAAAATAATATTGTCTGCAAGACGCATATGCGCGGGTCTTAGGGTAGCAATTACAATGGTTGATCGACCTTTTAACCACTGTAAACAGTGCATGAGTGCCTCTTCTCCTGCCTTATCCATGCCACTACCAGGTTCGTCCATCAAAATAATGGGGGCAGGACGTAACATGGTACGCGCCAGTGAGAATCTTTGTAAGAAACCGTTAGGCAGTTGCGCAATACGTGCGTTAGAGATACGCGTGTTTAAGCCTTCGGGTAAAGCATCAATATCTTCTTTCAATCCAGCCATCTGGATAGCCCAATCAACCTCTGCGTCAGTGGCTGAAGGGTGAATCAAGGTCAAGTTTTGCTTAAGCGTACCAAAGAAAACTTGGCAGTTGGTCGGCATATAAGCAATTTGCTCACGTAAATAGTGGATAGGTAATTGACGATTATCAATGTTGTCTAGGCGAATGGTGCCTGCCTGTACCGTGTACAGACGCATGATCATGCGTAGAATACTGGACTTTCCTGAGCCGTTGTTGCCACTGATAGCAAGCATCTGATGTGGCTGGAGGTTAAAGGATACGCCCAATAAAGCAGGGTCTGCATCGTTCGCATAGCGGAAAGATACGCGATGGAAAATAATCGCCCCTTGCAGACGTGGTTGCAAGGTCTGTTTAACGCCCATGTCCTGCTCGGCGGGTAGGCGCATCAGTTGAACGACTTGGTTTAGGCTAGACTTCATGCGCACTAAGGACAAACTGGAGGTAAAAGCATTTTGTAAGGGGCTGGTTAATCGCCAAATGATCATTTGCGTTGCCATTAGTGCGCCCGCAGTGATTTCTTGCTCCAGCACTAAGAAGGTCGAAGCGACCAATACCATCAAGCCTGTGAGTGTGGTAATAATGCTCGCACTGGTGTTAATGTAATTGTGCAGTTTTTGATCTTCAAAACTCGCAATAATCGCTTTACTGGCATGACCATTAAAGGTTTCTAGTACGACCTTACGATCTCCTGCCAAACGCAATGCCTGCATATGCGTGAGGGTTTCGTTGAGGTACTCCCAACGCTCTCCCGTGCGTTGAGAAGTGTTTTGCACGCTTCGCTCATTAGCTTTTTGGGTTAAGAGTGCCAATAGCATAAAAATAGCGATGCTGGTGACGACAATGGCAATCGCCCAAGGATTTAAGAAGGCGAGTGCCGCAAAGAGTACCAAGGTAGCTGGCAGTTCAAACATGAGCAAAGCAATAGGTCCCAAGAAAAACTCACGCAACCCTTCTAACCCACGAATGCGAGCAATCTGCCTATCTACCGACGCGCCCTCAATCGCTGGCAAGGGTAGGGTGATGATGCGGTCAAACAAACTGGCATTCAAAATGTATTCACTACGCGCCCCAAAAAAGGCAATCAATCGACTCTTGAGCAGTTGTACGACCCATTCCAAGCCAATCGCCATGACGGCACCAAAGAGCAAGAAAAGCCCAAAGAGCAAATCACTGGCAGGGATTACCGTATCATAGACACTACGCACAAAGAAGGGGGCAGATAGAGAGAGTGCCGTGGCAACAAAAGAGAGTGCCAGCGTCAATAATAGGTGATGGCGAAAACGCCATAAGAGATCAACAAACCAATTGCTTTTCTTTGCCTTGTCGATTTGTTCAGCCCCTGTAACGGGTTTGAAGAAGTAAGCGTCTCCACGGATATTGCGATCAGATATCCAACGCTCTTCTCCCAATTCAGGGTCAAAAATACGACATTCTTTGCCTTCTTTTTCGAGCAGAACAAAAGGCGTTTTATGCTTGGCGCGGATGAACAAACAAGGCGTAAGTTGTTTGTGCAGGGATTTCAATTTGCTGTTGACGTGATAGGGTGTCCAACCAAGATTACTCATGGTGTTGTTAAAGTCGGTCACATCAATTTGGTGTTTAAGATGAGGAACCGCCTCTGCAAGATCCCTTGCACTGCCTTCCCAATTTAAGGCTTCTAATAAGGGTGGAAAACAGCGAGCGAGCGGCACAGGATTATGAAAGAGCGGATGTTCGAAACGGTTGTCAGAACCCAGAATCTGCTCATTAACAGGGAATGTCTGGCTCGTTGTGTGGGTTTGCAGGTTGGGCAGATGTTTCGCTTCGTCACTGGTGATTAGCTTGCCTTGATGAATGACAAAACTACGATCGGCGAGACTGAGCAGGGACGGACGGGGGGTAATCAGGATAATGGTAACTTTACCCTTTTGTCGTTCCAAGTATTCTTTGAGCAATTTATCGGCAGAAAAGTCCAAACCAATGTTGGCCTCGTCAAAGAGAATAACGCTTGGCTCGTGAATGAGGGCACGAATGATCGTGACCATCTGACGAATACCAGAGGGGAGCGTTTCTGATAAGCCTTTACCGAGTTGGGTTTCATAACCCATTGCCATGCCTGCGACCGCCTTATCTAAGCCCAACTCTTGGGATAAGGCAAGCGCACGTTGGTTCAACTTAGGATTAAACATGGTCAGGTTGTCGATGATGCTTCCCGAAAAAGTCACAGGGCTTTGTGGGAGTAGCGCGATTTGTTTGCGAATGCTATCACCATCGTAGTGAGTGATGGGCGTACCATCGAGTAAAATCTGTCCTGAATGGGTTGGGATCAGTCCACAGATCAGATTCATCAAACTGGTTTTACCTGCCCCTGTGTCACCATGAATGGCAATGGTTTCGCCAGCATTCACCGCCAGTGATAGGTGATCAAAGACAGGATGTTCCTTGCCTTTTGGTGCATAGACAACTTGATCTAAGACCAAACTCTTGGTAATTGCCGCGAGCGTTTCGGTGCCTTCTTGATCAAGAGGTGCATTGAGAATTTCATCGAGTTCATGATTAGATTCTAAAAATGACTGGTATTTGATCCAAGTGGTCAGGGCTTGTCGAATCGGAAGCAGGGCGCGAATAGACAGCATCATGCTGGCGGCAAGCGCACCTGTACTCATTTCGCCCAGAACAACCAGATAAGCACCAAAGAAAACCACTAAGACAACCATCATTTGGGTGAAGAGATTGCCCAAGCCATTCGCGATGGCATTGGCGCGAACCAACGCCTCACCATGATTCGTACCTGCCTCAATGAGTTGTTCGTGACGACGACGCATTTGAGGCTCTAGTCCCATACTTTTAACACTATGAATGCCTGTTAGCACTTCTACCAGAAAATTAAAACGGCGGTCATCTGAAACATGTCGGTCATGCACCTTGGTGCGGATCCATTGCGCGAACTGTTGCGTGATCCCAATAAAAATCAGGAGCAGTATAATGGGAATGGCAACAATCCATCCCCCGATAAACGCTGTCAAGGTTAAAAAAACCAACACAAAAGGCAAGTCTAAGAGCACCATTAGAGCTTGCCCTGAATAAAAGCTCGATACTTTTGAGGCAGAAGAGACTCGACCTGTATAAACGCTAGGTTCTTGTTTGAAGTAATATTGTAACGTACTGTGCAACAGGCGATCTAAGGCGGCAAGGCTGGTGCGATGCTCCCAACGGCTGGCAAGCCACGCATTGAGCTGTGACGTGGTCAAGCGCAGGACATTCTCCAGCACAATGGCAATAACCACGCCAATGGTAATGAGGGTTAAGGTTTGATAGGCTTGATTGCCCAAAACGCGATCGAAAATTTGCAACATTGCCAAGGGCAATGCCAACGCCAACAGATTGGCAGTAAAGGACGCAACGCCCAGTGTGGGCATGACTTGTTTTAAGTCTTGGGAGCGAAATAGGGTGAGTAACGGATTAGACACTGTGGGTTTGCTCCACTTCGGGCAGGACAAGTAATAGGGTTTTTAAGACGCGCTCAATTAAGGGTGAGTGAAAACGCACACGATTATCCTCTTTATCTTCTAGTATTCCTGTGCGTAACGCAAGGGAGAGGGTTTGTTTGAGCGGTATGCTTGCAGGCTGTTTACGCCGCTGAAGTTTACTCAGTAAGAGATGACGCAACATACTGCGTTGGATGCCTAAGGCATCAATTCTGGACATAATGGATAAGGTTACGAACCATGAACCCTTGCCTTTCGGGGTAGTGAGTAAGGCTTTCAATAAGGCAGGGTTGCCTTGCGCTAAGGCGATGATTGTCTCCTGCTCTGCGATGCTGATGTGGGCTTGCGCGAGTGCATTGATGGTTGCTGATAATGGCATCATTTCACTGAAAGAGAGCGGGTGTAATGAGACCTCTTTAATGTTTCTCAGCGTTTTGAAGTTCAAAGGACGTGGGCTACTGAAGATTGCCTGATAATCCGCTTGTTCAATGAAGTAGAGTAAACTGTTGCGCGTCTGTTCACTGAGCAGATGCACATCATCTAGCAAGAGTGTTCTGATGCTTGACTGAGCCTTGAGGTGAGCCAATAAGGCTTCTGTGCCACCTGCGGGTATCTTGTCGTTTAGCCAATCAGCGACAGCGTCGGGCAGAAAGCGGAAATAGTAGGCGGTATTGGGGTTGCGTTGATTCATTTGTTGGCAAAGATGCCATAACAGGTGGCTTTTGCCTAAGCCTTCATGCCCGATGAGTGAGACGATGGGATTGGGCTCATAGCGATTATCCAAAATAGGCTCGAGTTGTGTGATGACGTTTGACTGCACCTGTTCGATGATCTGTGCGTCGGGCGTGCTGGCTAGGTCGATTCGCCACTGATCAAAGTCAGCGGTGTTCTGTTCAGGGATGAGTCTGATGCCTTGCATCAGCAGTTGTTCGCGAATGTCCGCGCTAATACTCAATTTTCCTTGTGCTACCTGCTGTATTTTTTGTCTGGCGTTACCGAGATCAACACTCATCAGCACTTCTTCCGTCCATTGATCATTTTCATCCATACTGGCGATGAGCAGGGTGTAACAGAGGTGAGCGCGTAGGGCGTTAGGGTGTTTTGGAAATTTAATCTGCCATGCTTGCGCGATGCGTAGCGCGGTATCCAGCGCGTAAACCGCTTGCATCATCTCTGTTTTTTCTAAGCCAAAAATGATTTCTCGTTGATGCGCTCTGCGTCCAATAACCACGGCGTGATACTGTTTAATACAACGATCTAGGTATTGTTGCAAATGTTGTAAGGTATCTTCATCGGTATCCTCGCTGATGGTCATGATGAGGGTAACACAGGGGCGACGTTCTAGGTGGGTGTCGCAGACGATATGTGTGCTGACATCGTTTGCCAAGGCAAGGTCTCGAACGTCTAGGGTTTCTAAGGTCGCTTCTACGGGTTGTAACGCCGCAAGCGTACGATTCTTGACCCCAAGTTTACGGAAAATGGTAACGAGATGTTGTTTAACCGTACCCGCACGAATCCCTAAGGCTGAGGCAATGTCCTTATTGGTTTTTCCAGCTTGTAACAGGGCGAGCACTTCTTTTTGCTTACGGGTTAGCTCTATTTCTGATGCCATCATGTAATTCCTTTGGATTCCCTCTCATGGAATGAAGTATTATTGACGCGTTTTATCCTGTGCAGAGACAGGTGCACGACTCATTTCTTGTAATGTTTTGGCGGAAAGAGCTTGGCAACGTAGGGTTTTGCTGACATCTTGGCAAAAGCCTTGTGCCTGAAGCTCACTTTCAAATGGACGCACAAACAAACGATACCAAGCACGATAATCCCCCGACGGATCCTGTACACGTCCTTGTAGTATCGGTAAAAAATGACGCTTTTTAGAACCTGCTGGATAGGTGCGGTTAAAGTCTCGAATGGCGGCTTCCATACTGTTTTCGCTATAGGTGCCCATCAGTTCGGCATACCAAACATTTTCTTCCTTGGCAATAATGCGTTGGGCTAAGGCTGGTTCAATCAGGTTGTTTGGGCGTGAAATACTTTGCAGCACACCAAATTGTTTCACGAGAAGCGGTTGTTGGTCGGTTAAACCTCCGCCAAGACTGGCGTAGAGCGCGACCATCGCCTTATATTTTTCCATTAAGAAGCGGTAGCGATCATCGAGGTTTTTGTTATATACCCGTTGCGTGTCCAGTAGGGTTAAGAAGTCCACGGCACCCGCACGATAAGCATCTTGGCTATAAAAATAGGCTTTGCGTGCAGACTCCGTGGCTTTTTCCTGATAGTCTAGGGTTTTGTTGGTTTGTACCACACCAGAAACGGCTGTATCCAGTTCTTTCACGGCATTAAAGATGACCTTGAGATAGGTTTCGATCATTTCTTCTTTAATGGCTTGCGACAACTCAACATCACTGGCTTTTTGTCCAGCATCAAAAATGCTGGTCGTGACGCTGGCTAGACTATTCCAGAACAAACTGGAAGGGTCAAGCAAGCGTGAAAAATACTGACTGCCATAACCGACTTGCGCTGATAGATTCAAAGCGGGTAGTAATCTGGCACGGGCGGCATCAATATCCGCATTGGCAGAAATCAGTTGCGCTTCGACGGCACGAACATCTGGACGAGCTAGTAAGGTTTTACTAGGAATTTCAGGGATTTCAGTGCTGAGTTGAAAGTTGTCGATGCCTTGCGCAGAGAGGGTTAAGGTATCAGGTTGTGCGCCAACCAATTCGGCAATGCGATAGACAGAGGCTTGGCGTTGTTGTTCCAAGGTTGGAATGGTTGCTGAGATGCTATACACCGCAGTACGTTGTTGTTCTAGTTCAGTCACGGTAGCATCACCACGTGTGAAGCGTGCTTGCACCGAGGCAAAGGCGGTTTGCAGACTGTGTTCTGTTTCTCTTGCCACTCGGACGCGGTCATTGAGCGTTAAATACTCAATATACTCGCTCGCCAGTTGTGAAACAAACAAACGCTGAATGTCATCCCGTTGAAAGACGGTACGCAAGAGTTGTTGCTGGGCGGAGGTTTGCATGGCATCAAGTTCACCCCAGATGTCTGGCTTCCATGTCATCTGTAGGCTTAATTGATTCAAACTATATGATTTTACATTTCCCCCAGCAGGCACGCGTCCAATACCTTCGTAAGGTGCTTGCCAGCCTGTTGACAGCGGGGCAGTGATCACAGGAGATTCATTGGCGGTGGCGCGTTGGTAACGGGATTGTGATTGCAGTACGCGCAATGATGCCGATCTCAGCTCTCGGTTATGGGCTAACCCTCTGTCCATGAGTTCGGTCAGCTCTGCATTATTACTAAATTGCCACCAATGTCCCAGCATCAAAGGCAAGGGCGGTAAAACCGTTCTTTTGCGCTCAGGCGTGCTAGCCTGCTGTTTTGTGACCGTCATTGCATGATGAACGTCATCGCTGATCGGTTTCGCTGGAAGGGTAACAAGCGGCACTGCTTCACGGTAATTTTTGTTGTTTGAGCAGGCACTCATTAGAAAGGCACTCATGAGCAGTACTGATAGGGTCAGTTTGGTGTTCTGGGTGTGCTGATCTGCCATCTAGGTTGCCTTAGTAAGTATTTATTAATTATTGGGGCTGGATGATTGTTTTAGCCGCTAAATAAGTGACGATTATAACCTTTGTTCTATTTTTTTTACTAACAAAATCTTATAAGATGCAACTATCGGAAATGTAATTTGTGTAAAGCACAAAAGGGGCTATATATGGAAAACAATCAAAATATCAATGAAGAAGCCAAAATTCTTGACGATCTCACTGTATTGGCACGAACAGATGCGGTACAACAGGATGATAAGGGAGTATTAACAGCTCCTCCAGAATTGGCTGTTGATACAGGCAACAGTTTCATCCAAGCTGATACGCCTTTTTCAGGTCGTAGGACAGAGAAAGAGGTATTGGGTGGAACGGCGTATCAGCAGGAAGATATGGCACTAAAGAGTGATAGGCTCGTGGTACCAAGTATTGTCGATCTTGATGTGCTGAGTGCTAATGCGATAGAACCTTTGCTGATCAACTCACCACCTTTAGCCCCAGATCAGCCTGCCATAACGCTACTGGATGATCAGGTTAATCCGACAGTGTTCCGCAAAACCAGTGCCAGCTTACAGGAGCAAATCGCTCAATCAGATGCACAAAATTTGACAGCACCAGCCACTGATACCATCACCCCTTTAAGCACTACTGCACCAGTATCCACGCCTGCACCAAGCAATAAACCTACGCTTGCTCCTACCCCTGCGCCAACAGAATCAGTGACAGAAACACCAACTTCTGCACCAACTTCTGCACCAACGACTGCACCAACGACTGCGCCAACGACTGCGCCAAC
>CAZLOM010000073.1:0-10658 GCA_964561185.1 uncultured Piscirickettsiaceae bacterium | reverse complement strand
CATGAGCCTGCAAGCGGCAGAAGTCAATGCTAAGTTCTCTCAGATGGTTGCTTACCTAATGGCAGAGGTGACAGCATGAAAATAATGATTCCGACCAAAATCACAGACAGCATGATCAGTGATTACACCCTCAGCTACACCGAGCCGAGTGCATGGTCTGCCAGTACAAGCTACACGGCAGGTATGCGAGCAAGCGTGGGGAAAGATGTGTATGAGTGCATTACGGCAAACACCAATGCTTATCCACCTAACAACACCACCAACTATAACTGGATTTATGTTGGGGTTTCCAACCAATACAAGGCATTCGATGACAAGATCAACACCCAAACCATTTCAACGGGCAGTATCAGCTTTACGCTGACCACGGGTGAAATTGTCAATGGCATTGCCTTGCTGAATGTGCAGAGCGCGTTGGTGACTGTGGTGATGACCGATCCTTTAGAGGGCGAGGTCTATCGCAGAGAGATCAATCTGGTCAGATCAAACAACGTGGATAACCTGTTCGATTACTTTTTCGAAGAGTTTGATCAGGTTTCAGACGTGACCATTCTTGATCTTCCCCCTTACAAGAAAGCAAGTGTGACCATTACCTTGAGTGGTGGCAGTAGCGATACAGTCAGCTTAGGCATGGTGGTGGTTGGAAAGGTTAAGGAAATCGGATTGCTAAATTGGGGGTGTAGTGTTGGCATTACAGATTATTCGGTCAAAGACAAAGACCCGTTCGGCAACGTGACCATTACGCAACGCGGCACCTCAAAGCGTGCCAATTTTGAGATTGATGTACCCACCAAAGACGTGGATGCTGTCTCTAAAGAATTGCAACGCTACACCACTGTGCCAATTGTTTGGGTAGGTTCTGAACATTATGAAAGTACCATTGTTTATGGATTCTACAAGGATTTTACCCCCGTGCTGAGTAACTTGATCAAAAGCAAATGTACGGTAGAAGTTGAGGGATTGATTTAATGAGCACCACCATACCACAGATTAACCCGTTTTCTCAGCTTCCTCGTAGAGCCGACGGTCGTGATAAGTTCGCTGACAAAGCGGATACCTTTATCAGTGAATTACCAGCATTTGTGACCAAAGCGAATGAAGTCGCGGTGTTTGGTAATCAACGAGCCATTGACGCTGATGAAAGTGCGAAATTGGCTAAGAATAGTGAGGTTTTTGCAAAAGAACAGGCGGAATTAGCAACAACCAATGGTGCTAAACAGGTTGAGCTTGCAAAAGAACAGGCGGAATTAGCTGAAGAAAACAAACAGAAATCTAGTCAGTCAGAAGCCAATACCAAGGAAAGCGAAAGTAAAGCACTGGCAAGTCAGCAAGCATCTGCACAGTCAGAAGCCAATGCCAAGAGCAGTGAAGGCAAAGCATTAGCAAGTGAGCAAGCGTCTGCACAGTCAGAAGCCAATGCCAAGGAAAGCGAAGAAAAAGCCTTAGCAAGTGAGCAAGCGTCTGCACAATCAGAAGCCAACGCGAAAGAAAGTGAAGGCAAAGCATTAGCAAGTGAGCAAGCATCTGTACAGTCAGAAGCCAATGCCAAGGAAAGCGAAAGTAAAGCACTGGCAAGTGAGCAAGCGTCTGCACAGTCAGAAGCCAATGCCAAGGAAAGCGAAAGTAAAGCACTGGCAAGTGAGCAAGCATCTGCACAGTCAGAAGCCAATGCGAAAGACAGTGAAACCGAATCGACTAAACAGGCTGAAATAGCAATGGATGCCGCTAAAAATGCCGTTTCTCTGGTAACTGAGGGAATGCTTAATGATGAAACCATTGGCTGGTCACAAACCTGGTCAAGCCAACAGTTAAGCCTAATGATCGACAAAATCGCTGAATCAAATGATGAACTTGCAAACATGATAGAGGAGTTATTGCCATGATGGGTTATTCGAGTTGTTTTGTTGGCGTTGTTTTTTTGTAGGTGGTGCTATGAATCAACAAAGACAAAACAACTCAAATAGCACCACTATTTACTATGGAGATTGCCAAAATGGCTGAAACAACAAGCACAACACCAGTAACCACAGCATTGGATACTGAGTTATCAATCGAAGCCTTAACCGCGGTTAAAGTTGAGGACATTCGCACGCCAAAACCAACGGAAGTGAACTTCCAAAAACCAACGGTTGATTACACGGCAACCAATCCAGCGGTTGAAGAAATCACGTCGGTAACGTTCAATCGCCCTGCTGAAACCTTAAAAGTAAGCATGAATGAAGCATTGGTTAAAGTCACTCAAGGCTTTACTGACCTTGATTCACAGATCACTGCTTTGCGTCTTGCTGATGCGAATCAGACGACTGACTTGGTTGCAAAAATCAACGCAACGGCTGGTGCATTATTTGAGCGCGTGACTTTTCTATTGACAGGCTTAAATGCTACCAATACCACGGTTAATGCCATTTCTGAATTTATCAACAACCCAACCAGTGGCTTGGCTGATAAGTTGGCGACAGTTAATAAGGCTCTTTCTGATCTTGGCGTTGACTTAAAAACCGAAGATTTGGACTTGTTTGCTGAAATTGCCGAAAACAAAGACCGTCTTAACAACTTGCGTATTACGCACCATTTCACCATTAGCCAACAGCCAGTCAACGGCATTATGAAGTTGGATACGCGTGCTGAAGGCGTTGGTGAGTTCACAGACGAATCACAGTTCATGATCAATGTGAACCTGATTGAAGGCATTGATAAGGTGGTGCATATCACCAACAAAACCAAAGATGGTTGTGATTTCTTGATCCGTTCTTTCGGCAAGCACTACCAACCACAGCCCATCAGTGGCGAGTTGGTGAAATTATCAATCGTGTTGACGCATATGCCATTTACCGTGCTGAAAATGGACGCTGGTCGTTTCGCTGATCGTTTGAATGTTGCGTGAGTAATGTCAAATGGAACTAGCACTCACTGAGCAAGAAGCGCGTGATGTTAGTTTGTTGTCAAAAAGTGTCATCAGTCGAGCTGTTGAGGCTGGGCTGATGCACCAGTGGCAACCTAATGATGTCGCTACTGCTGAAAGATTCAATCGAAATGCACAGTTTGGAATTGAGTTAACCATGGCATCTCATGAAGCCCTGTCGGGCATCGTTGGTGATGGCTTATCGGTAATGATTGAGTCATTCGACAAGATGGCAGAGGTGATCAATGAGGAGAATCAATCATGACTGTTGCGGACATTTTTAACAAGCTACAGCTATCACAAACCAATTTAATTAACGCACTGAAGCATTTGGTTGGGAGAGTATCCAAAAATGAACAGGATACAACCGAACTAGCTAAGGAAGTTAAGAAGCTTAAAGCAAGCAAACTACTAGGGATTTAATAATGGCATCAACAACAACACAGTTAGCTACAGCGGTATTGGCGTTAAAAGCGCAAATCATCGCTAAATCTGAAACAGCAACAGCAGAAGAATTGGCTTACATAGCATCCGCTATTGAAAAAATTGGTGGTCAAGCATCAGTTTTTGAAGTGATGGAAACCGCTGAACAAGCTAAGTCTGATATTTCTATTGCTAAACAAGCCGTCATTGATGCGCTTAATGCACAAAAAGACAGCATCAGCGACGCACTCAGCGAAGCAAAAGACAGCATCAGCGACGCACTCAGCGAAGCACTCAGCGAAGCAAAAGATAGCAATATCAATGCAATCGGCATTGCTGCTACTAATGCAATGAACAAAATCAACCCGAACAACTTTTCAATTGCCGCGGTTCACGCAGCGGCTTTATCAATTTAATTTTTTTAGACACCTATAGAGGATATTCAAAATGGCTAAAACTAACACAGCAGTCTTTGCTCAAACCACTAAAACTACAGCTACGGTTCTAACAGCGGCAATTAATTTAACAGGTGCAGGCTCAATGGCGGACACAGCCAATGCCGTATCTGGCACCAGTGAATTGCTTACAGCAGGTGATGAAGGTGCAATCGTTACTCGTATCTCAGTAACGCCTCGCGTAACCAACACTGCTAGTGTTGTTATGCTCTTCGTTCAACCAGCAGACTCTCCTGCCACAACACGAATCCTGCTTGATACCTTGGCGATTCCAGCGGCTACTTTATCTGCTACTGTTGGGGCAACGCGTCGTGATTTCGTGTTAGCAAACGAAGCATCACCAATTCGCCTTGGTGCAGGTGACAAACTACACGTTGGTATGTCAGTTGCACTTGCTGGCGGTATGACCGTTTACAGTGAATTTACAAACTTCTAATTGGAGTAACCCTTATGGCTTATACATTCGGCACTAAGGGGGCTCAGGGCGGTCGTCAGATCGCTCCTGGGCTACCTCGCCCAAGTTGCAATGCAACCAATTTGGTTGTGAATC
This sequence comes from uncultured Piscirickettsiaceae bacterium, assembly GCA_964561185.1. Lineage (GTDB taxonomy): Bacteria > Pseudomonadota > Gammaproteobacteria > Thiomicrospirales > Thiomicrospiraceae. Next base: position 6,328 of record CAZLOM010000073.1, on the reverse strand, counting down.
AGACAAACATTTATGATGCTAAATACAGCATTGCACCATTGAACGATTTACATAATCAGATGGCTGATTGGTCATTATTTACCAATAATGCAACAAATTCGTTCTCTCCTACAGCAAATCTCATCAACTCTAACAACCTAACGCCTTATACAGGTTCTCCGACAGGAAACAATCCTGATGGTTTCCCTGTGGTTAATGGTGATTTCCTAGCAACGGTGATGAGTGATGCCAACAAAGGACAAGTGTTAGCAATCATCGACTTTTCTGATGTTAATAACCCTAAAGTAACCTCGCAAACCGTTATTTCCGCTGGAAATGGTGCAACCGAGTTAGGGGCTACGTCGCGTATTTTTCCGTGTGGTGATACTAGCTTAATCATGGTGATGACACGATCTGCTGGTGATGCAACAGGCATGGTCAACTTTTCCGTTTATCGAGTTGATATTACTGGGGTCGCTACGCTCGATTCAACAGGTAACTCGTTTGGAAGTACAAGCTACATCGGTTTTTCCGAACCTAACTCTTACGGTGGCTTAGGCGCAGAACTTCTTCCGCTAGGAAAGTTCAAAGACTACGAACAGTTTATGACTTATGGAACACAAGCTGTCGGTCATTTGTTGTCGTACAATACGGTCAAAAAAACGATAACAGCTACTGATCTAGGTTGGATGTATAACGTAGCGTTATTTTCAATTCGTGTCTCTGATCTTGAAGTGAATATCATTGGCTATTTTAACTGGCAAAATGGAGGTCGTGTATGCAAGAACTCACCGAATAACTCACAATTCCAGAAAAGAAAGGCACGATTAACATTCAACGTTACCGATGGTTCTTATAAGTCATACGCTGATATGAGTGAATCAGGAAGCCATTCTGATTCTTGCTTTATTGAGGCACATCAAAGTTATCACGTTCACCATGCACGATCTGGTAACATTTTCGGAAACTACCCATTTGCATATTTTACTGGGTTTGGTAGTTCAAGCGATCTATCAGGTTCGTACTTAGATCGAACAAGAAATAACCAAGACGATGGTTATGCTGCACACTGCTCGAAATCGGTAATATCTCCATCAACATCACTAGGCGTTAACAGCGAGTTCGCACCTTTTGCTGACATGAGTTTGCAGAATTACGGCTCATACGCTAATGCAAACTTGGTTTGGTCATTAACAAATCAAGCGGTGCTTGCTAGTTATCAATTCCAAGGTGATGCTCAATTAAGACTAGCCTATCGTTCTAAATTAACAGGCGATTTTGCTCCTGATACAGCTGTTACCTGTGTTGTACCATCAGGTTTTAGCAATTCAGGATATTCAACAAAACCAATTATTTTGCAAGACAAAATCATTATTCTTAACAAAGTCTACACAGATTATTCAAACCCTGTGAAATTCGCAATCATGTATCCGAGGTAAGAAATATGATCAGAGTAAATCTACAAACTGGTGAACTTGCTGATGTACCGGTTCCGCAATTCCTTATCGGTTTAGCATCGGAAAGCCTAGCAGACCTTTCATGGACAGATCCAAGCCTTGAAGTTAGTGAGTACGGATTCTTAAGCGAGCATATCGAGTACCCACAGATTGATAACGCTAAGGAAAATCTGGGCGCAAAGGTCATGAAATTAAGCGATGACAAAACGCACGTTATCTCGACGTTTGAGGTTGTTGCGTTAAGCGATGATGAGATTGAGCAACGCAAAGTGCAATCCAATCAGCGACGCATCAACGAAATCAACCAGCGACTCACACAGATTGACCTCGATTCAGTCCGTCCGTTGCGTGCAGTAACAGCAGGTACGGCAAATGACTTCGACAAGCAGAAGTTAGCGAAACTGGACACGGAAGCAAACGAGCTTAGAAATGAGCTGAAGGCTTTGGTGGTTTAGTTGGTGGTTTACCGCCTCTTCACCAGATTGAGGCGGTTCTTAGGGTGAATTTATGACTTACTTAGAAATCGCAAAAAAGCTCCTATTTTCTAAGCAATGCTAAATCAAACCTAGGGGGGTGAAATTATTGGGTTAAAATTTCACCCCCTTTTAGTTGACAATAGATGAAACACTTTAGGAGCTTCATCATGCCAGCTAAAAAACTAGAACTCAACCAGCCGCAATCACGCGAGCTTAACCTAACCAACGAACGATCCGCCATCAACGAAGAAGCAAGAACCGTAGAACTTGCCTTCTCATCAGAAGCACCCTACGAACGATGGTACGGTGTCGAAATCCTCGACCACACCGAAGGCTCTATTAACTTCTCACGCCTAAACAATGGTGCCGCATTACTCCTAGGGCACGACACACGTACCCAAATTGGAGTCGTAGAACGCGCATGGCTAGATGCCGACAGAAAAGGTCGAGCCATTGTCCGCTTCTCAAAATCAGCATTAGCAGAAGAAATTTTCCAAGATGTCAAGGATGGCATCAGACGACTGGTATCCGTCGGCTACAGCGTAGAAGACTATGCCTATCTTGGAGAAGTCAACAATCAAGACAATTATCGTATGACCAAATGGACACCCTACGAAATCTCAATTGTCCCAGTACCAGCCGATGCCAGCGTTGGCGTTGGCAGAAACCTAACTTTACCTAAACAACCCTCTCAACAAAAGGACGCTACCATGCCACCTAAAGACGACAACCAAGCCACTGCACAAGCAGTATTACCAACAGACAATGCACGCGCATTTGAACCAACCCCAACCATCAGCATGAAAGACCCACTAACCGAAGAACGCGAACGCATGAAAGAAATTCGTGCATTAGCGCGTACCCACAACCAAGTAGAATTTGGCGACTACGCCATCGACAACGGCACAAGCCTTGACGCATTCCGCGCTCAACTTTTGGGCAATCTGCAAAAGAATGGCTCAATCAAACCCTCAGAAAGCCCTGAAATCGGCATGAGTGAACGTGATGTGAAGCAATACAGCTTTGCCCGCGCATTATTAGCGGCAAGCGACCCAATGAACGCCCACAAACTTGCCCCATTTGAATATGAATGCTCGCGTGCCATGCAAGACAAACGCGGTGATGCACGACCAGAACGACAAACCGCCTTAACTATTCCCGTCGATGTCCTCTCTCGTGGCATGAACCTATCCCCAGAAGCCGCCGCTTCTGCCACACGAATGATGGGCGGTCGTCGTGATTTAACCGCAGGCTCAATGTCAGGCGGTGGATACAGCGTCGCAACCAACCTGCTTATGGGTAGCTTCATCGAACTCTTGCGCGACTCAATGGTATTAACCCAATTGGGCGTAACATTCCTGACAGACCTAAACGGCAATATCGCCATTCCAAGCCAAACAGGATCAGCATCATCCTATTGGGTCGATGAAAGTGGATCACCACAAGCCTCTCAACAAACCTTAGGGCAAATCACCATGTCCCCAAGCACAGTGGGTGCATTTACTGACTTTAGCCGTCGCTTGCTACTACAATCCAGCATGGACGTTGAAGCCTTTGTACGTGCCGACCTTGCCTCAATCATTGCCCTTGCCATTCAACAAGCCGCCATTAACGGCTCAGGTGTTGGCTCAGAGCCATTAGGCTTGCTCAATACCTCTGGTGTATCAGCGGTCATTGGTGGTGCAAATGGTGCATATCCAACTTATGAAAACATGATCGACCTCACCACAGCCGTAGATTCAGACAATGCCTTAATGGGTAACTTAGGCTATCTCACCAACACCAAGGTTCGTGGTCGATTGCAAAAAACAGCAGGCTTAAACAACACCATTGCCAAGCCAGTATGGGAAGTATCAGGTGGATTGAACAACCTTGTTGGCTACTCAGCACACGTCACCAATGCTGTACCATCTAACCTAAGCAAAGGCACAAACCACAACTGTTCAGCCATTATGTTTGGTAACTGGCGAGACCTAATGATTGGCATGTGGGGCGGATTAGACATCATGCTAGACCCTTACACAGGCGCAACCTCAGGCACAAAACGTGTCATTGCCCTACAAGACGTTGATATTAAACTCCGTCGTGAAGCCAGCTTTGCCGTGATGAAAGACGCACTAACCGACTAATCACCCACAGGGCTTGACGCTGATCAAGCCCTCTCATTCCAAATCAAAAAAGGACTCAATCATGCCAAGAATGCTATTAGTATCAGACTGCCTCATCAATCATGCAGACGACCGTGGCGGTGTTGCCTATCCAAGAGGCGAATTTGTCGAAGTACCAAAAGACATTGCTAAGAAATTAGCCATTGCAGAACGTGCCTTGTACGAACGCAAAGAAGACGACCACGACAAAACAGGTCGTTATACTGCCTCTGAACGCCTCATCACAGCGGCTAAAAAAATGAGCAAGCAACAAGCTCAGGCTAAACAACAGCAATCAACGCCACAATTGTCATTGCAGAATGGTGGTGGTGATGATGCTGACAAATCAACCGATCAAGACCCTCAATCATGACCTTTGATGATGACCTAAGCATCATGCTATCAGACTTTGGCACCAAAGCTATCTGCATGACAAAGTCAGGTGACTCAATCGCGTTCAATCTACTGTTATCAGCACAAACCGATGACAGTAGCATTGGGCATTTCACCACCAAAATGCAAACCTGCACAGCCACCTTCAAAACATCCGTTGGCATTCAGCCAAGCGACAAAATCACAATCAACACCACAAGCTACGACATTGTCAGCCTAGATTCTGATATGCGTGGATTATCAACTGCCATTTTGAGACCAAAACAATGATTACCATCAACGCCACCAGTAGCTTTGACTTTGTGCGTCAAGCATTGCTCGGCTACGAACGTCAAATCCCATTTGCCATGAGTCGAGCCATTAACATGACTGCTGATGACATCAAAGCCGCTGAATCTGAGGAGATGAAGCGCGTTTTTGATAGACCAAAACCGTGGACATTGGGTGGCATTAAGATTAACTATGCTAACAAATCAAACCTATCAGCAACGGTCAAAATCAAAGATGATGAAGTTGCTGGTGGTGTGCCAGCGGCTAAGTATTTAGCACCTGAAATATTTGGTGGTTATCGTCGTGTCAAAAGATTTGAAAAGGCGTTACGCGAAGCTGGAATTGTTCCTGTAGGATTCCAAGTTGTACCAGCAGAAGGCGTAAGACTTGATCAATATGGAAACATAACACGATCAACCATTTCACAAATCTTGTCAAGTCTTGGGGCAAGAAACGCCAAAAGAAGCAAAAAAACCTATTTCATTGTAAACCACTATAACGACTTTTTAGAGCCTGGTATTTACCAGAGAGTAGGGAAACAACACGTTAAGCCAATTATGCTGTTCGTTAAGCACTCAAGATACAAACCAAAATTCGACTTCTTCGGTGTTGCCGAACACGTTGCCAATACCGTGATGTTACAAAACGCTCAAAAAGCAGTCAGACAAGCCATCGACACAGCGAGATAATCATGAACATAACCAACATCATCACCCAAATCAAAAACAACTGCCCAAGCATCCAACAAGTCGAAGGTGCAGTTAAACTCATGCAAGCCATGGAACAACCACCCTTTGGCGTATCTGCCTACGTTGTACCCGTTGGCGAACAAGCAGGACAAAACCAAGTCCTCAACGGCATCAGCCAACGCATCGAAGCATCATTTGGCGTACTCGTCATGATCGTCTATGACCTAGACGACGAATCAGGCGCAAAAGCCTACACCGACATCCAAGCCATTAGAGAAGAACTCATGACCGCGCTACTCGGCTTCATCCCATTCGACAACGCAGACCCCATCGAATACACCAACGGATCACTGTCAAACATCATGCCGGGAATCCTCATGTGGAACGATGAATTTAGCACGGCTTACTATCGGTTTAGATAGACGCTTTAGGCGAGATAGTAGAAATGCAACTTCATTATGGACTTCTAACATAATGTGTGGCGTAATTGTGGCGTAATTATGAAACAGTGTGGCTAAATGTGGCACAATACAGGATAAAAAAACAATTTATTGCAGTACAAACCGTTGATTTTATATGATTTATTGATAACATACCTTGCATGGGGTGCAAGGGGTCGTAGGTTCAAATCCTGCTATCCCGACCAATTAACACAATGAGTTAAATAACTCTTTCTGACTCTTTTCTAAAAAATTGCTGTGGCTTATTTAGCATTGTGTGAATGATCAACACAAAAGCTTCTTGTTGCTTTTTCAGCAAACGCCAACAGATGACTGCTAGCAAAGTGAGCCTATCTCACCATGCTAACGTCAGACCAACCTTCCCTCTCCTACGGTTTTACTTGACCATTACAAGATCAGACTCACGCATGAAACATGGGTGGCTCGTCCACCAGTGAGACTTTTTCGTCTAAACGA
>CAZLOM010000072.1:0-10723 GCA_964561185.1 uncultured Piscirickettsiaceae bacterium | reverse complement strand
TTCAAACCGCCGATCCACAGGCAAAACCACTTGCCCATGCCCATTGAAAATTATAGCCACCTAAGTCGCCTGTTACGTCTAGCACTTCACCGATGAAGTACAAGCCTTTTTGTTGTTTGGCTTCCATCGTTTTGGAGGAAATATCGTCGGTGTTGACACCGCCAACGGTGACTTCTGCTTTGGCATAACCATCCGTACCTGATGGCGTGATCTGCCATGATTGCAGACCCTCTGCCCAATTCGTCAAGGCTTCGTCGCTGATTTCCGCACTTTTACCGTCCAGAGGAAAATACTGCCAATAAAAATCGGCTAATCGTTTGGGGAGCTGACTTCTGAGCCATGCTTTCAGCGATTTGTTGTCTTGTTTCAGTTGGTTAACTTCGCTGATGATGTCTCGCTCAGGAAAGAGGTTGAGCGAAATAGGGAATCCCGATTGCCAGACAGTAGAAATCAATAACACCACAGGACCACTAATGCCAGTATGGGTAAAGAGCAGATTTCTGGTCCACTGATGTCCTTGACAGGATAGGGTCACTGGAAGCGCGATACCCGCCAATTCTGACCAACCCTCCAGCGCAATTTTCAATCCGACTAACCCCGCTCGCGGTGGAACAACGGATAAGCCAAATTGTTGTGCCATGCGATACCCAAAGGCTGAGGCTTTCAGTTTAGGGTAAGATAACCCTCCCGTGGCAACGACAAGGCTCTGCGAGGTGAAGTTACCCACAGAAGTGTTCAGATGATAGCCATCATCTTGCCAAGTAACTTGTTGAATCTCGGTATTGAGTTGGAAGCTCACGCCAGCCCAGTCACATTCAGTTCTGAGCATGGCAATGATGTCACCAGCACCCTTGGTACAGAAAAGTTGTCCGTGTTCTCTTTCTTCATAGTCAATTCCATGTCGTTCTACCCATTCAATAAAGGCTGTCGATGGATAGCGCGATAAGGCAGATTTAACAAAGTGGGGATTTTGACTGTGATAATTGCTTGGCGACACGGTTCGATTGGTAAAATTACATTTTCCACCACCAGAAATACGGATTTTAGCCCCTGCTTTCGGGGCATGATCCAACACCAGAACGCGCTTACCGCGATAGCCAGCCGTCAGCGCACACATCATACCTGATGCGCCCGCGCCAATGATGATGACATCAAATGCACTCATATCACAATCCCGGTGCTTTCCACATCGCCTCCGTTAATCCTTGTTCAACCAAGGCTAATTGCGCCTGATACACCGCTTGCCAGCGGGTTTTGATGGCTTGGTAGGGTTCAAAATTGGCGAGATTGGGTTCAACAATACGAGCGGTCTTAACCACAGCTTGCGTTGCCTCATCAAAAGATGACCAGATGCCTGCACCCACCCCAGCACAGATGGCGCAACCTAATGAAGTTGCTTCTGTCTCTACGGGGATATGTAGCGGTAAGCCCAGCACATCGGCGACGATTTGTGTCCACAGCTTGCCTTTTGCCGCGCCCCCTGCAAACACAACATGATCAAGGCTGGCATGACTGAAACGAACCGTTTGATCTAGGTTAATACTGGAAATAATGGCGGCATTTTCTTCGAGACTGCGGAACATACTATATTTGTGATACTTGTCTGGGTCTATACCCAGCCCAATAAACGAGGGGCTGGCATGTATCCAGTGACCATAGCGCATGGCATCGCTGAAAATGGGTAAAATCCCATAAGAGCCAAGCGGAACCGACATGGCACGAGCTTCAAGTTCATGATAGGGCATGCCATCACAAAGAGCATCTCTAAACCAACGCATGATTAAACCACTGAAAAAGGTAATGCCTTCTGCCTGTGATTGTCCTGCCACGACGTGAGGGTTAATTCGCACCGATCTGTCTAGGGGCGCAGGGATCTTGCAGTCGATATTCACCACCTGTTGCCAGAAAGAACCACCTAAAATCGCCGCCTGATGTGGGCGCGTTAAGCCCAATCCAAGCGTGCCAATCTGCACATCACCGCCACCCATGACCACTAGGGTATTGGAAGACAAACCGAGCTTGTCTGCCACTTGTGGCAGAACCTTGCCGATGACGCTACCGCTTTCATAAACTGGCGGGAAAAGGTCTTTAATGCCTGCCGATTCCGCTTGTGCCTTGTCCCATTGGCGCGTGGCAAGATCGAATATCCCTGAAGTGCCTGCATTCGAGGGATCGCTTGCCATGACACCAGAGAGCATATACAACACCCAATCGCTGATCATGGTCATCTGATGTGCTTGCTCATATAAAGCAGGACGATTCTGCTTGAGCCAGAGCAAACGGGGTAGGGCAGAGAGGGCAAAAGTCTGTCCTGAGCTGGCATACCAGCGTCCTTCCCACTCGGGATGCTCACGATTCAGTTGAGCAACCTGTTCACCAGCACGACTATCGACATTGGCAACGCCCCAAATGGCAGTGCCTTGGGCATCATAAACCACAATCCCTTCTCGCATACTCGATGCTGAGAGGGCGACAATCTCTTTGCCATCAATGCCAGCGTCAGCAATTGCGCCTTTGATACAGGTCTGCGTGATCTGCCAGTTGGTGTGAGCATCGAAGGTCATCGAGCCAGCAACGCCTTCCTCTGCCAGATGCGTCCACTCTTGTGCGTGAATGCCAACTTGTTTTCCCTGAGTGTCAAAAATCACGGCACGGACACTGCCAGTACCTGCATCAATGGCGAGAAGATAAGTGTTCATAATTCATAACCTCTGAGTAAATGGTGCGTGGATGCCTTAGCGACCTGCCTGTGCTGACAAGCGTGCAAGGGTAGCATTCATGTCTTCGGGCATATCGGCTTGGATATGGTGGGTTTGCCCTGTGATCGGGTGTTGAAAAGTCAGTTCAAACGCATGAAGTTGTAGGCGTTTCACCCCCAGTTGTTGGCTGAGTTGTTGGCTTTGCTGATTGCCGTATTTGTCATCGCCTAGCAGAGCATGTTGTTGATACTGCGCATGAACGCGAATTTGATGGGTGCGACCTGTGTGCAAGGTGACTTGTACCAGTGTTGCCGACTGCCAAGCCTGCATAATGGCAAATTCACTCAATGCTGGCTTGCCCGATTGCGCCACCTTGACCATGCGCTCACCCGATTGTAGGATGTTTTTGAGCAATGGCGCGTTGACCCATTGGGTTTTACGAGACCATTGACCAGCAACAAGGGCGTAATAGCGTTTTTGGAAGTTTTCCCAGTTGGCTTGCATGGCTTTCTGCACAGAAGGCTTTTTGGCAATCACCAAGCAACCAGAGGTATCACGGTCTAAGCGATGCACCAACTCCCATTTGCTGGCGTAGGGTCGCCATTGCCTCACCGCTTCAATCATGCCTAAAGAAACACCGCTACCACCATGCACCGCCATTCCTGCGGGTTTGTTCATCACCAACAGATGGTCATCTTCATACAAGATCGCTTGATCTAGCGTCTGCTTTAACTGCTCTGAAGGGGTTGGCTTTGGGGCTCGCTCGGCAACACGCACGGGTGGGATGCGCACTTGGTCGCCTGCCGCTAATCGTTGATCCGCAGAAGGGCGTTTTTTATTGACGCGCACCTCGGCTTTACGAATCAATTTGTAAATGTGCGTCTTAGGTACACCCTTAAGCTGAGCGATTAAAAAGTTGTCTAGGCGTTGTCCAGCGGTGTCGGCATCAACGGTCAACAAGCGAACGGCTGGCGCGTTTGTGGGATGATTTGTGACAGGATTTGTTAAGTGCGTATTGCGTAAAGTTTGCATCATTTGGTATAGTGTCTATTGGTTTGCGTGCGAAAAGGGTAAAGCATACCGATAAACGCATAAAATCGCAAACAGGAATCTCTTTTTTCAGGCTTGCTGGCTTGGATGATGGTGAGTAGCATGACGTTAGCCAACCCTATCGCTGACTGCTCCCAATACCCCAAAAAGAAAGGAATAATCAACCGTGGCACGCGTATCCGTTTGGGACAATCGCAGAAACATTCTACCCGCCAGTATCGCTTGGATACTTGGCACGTTTGCCCTTGTGCGTTGTTTTTTCTTTCAGGTATTGCCATCTAGACAGCGGTCTTCGTTCTCAATTGATGATGTGAGTTACTTAACGCATGAAACGAATTCTTATCAACGCTACCCAGTCAGAAGAACTGAGAGTGGCTTTAGTCGATGGTCAAAGATTGTACGATCTAGACATCGAATCTGCTTCACAACAAAAGAAAAAAGCCAACATTTACAAAGGGATTATTACCCGAGTCGAGCCAAGTTTAGAGGCTGCATTTGTTGACTATGGTGCTGATCGCCATGGTTTTTTGCCGTTCAAGGAGTTAGCCGACGAGTTTTTTGTGGGCTTGAGCCGTGAAAATGGCGAACGCTTAACCATTACGGATGTTCTGCGCGAACGTCAAGAAGTTCTTGTGCAAGTGCAGAAGGAAGAGCGTGGCAACAAGGGTGCCGCCTTGACGACGCAAATCGCTTTGGCTGGTCCTTATGTGGTAATGATGCCGAATACGCCCAATTCTGGCGGTATTTCTCGTCGTGTGGAAGGGGATGATCGTAGCGACATTCGCCAACTGATGCACGAGCTGAACATTCCTGATGGCATGAGCACCATTATCCGCACGGCAGGTGTGGGCAAAACCGCTGATGAACTGCAATGGGGTGTTGACTACCTTGCTTTGGTATGGCGTTCTATTTGCCAAGCGATTGAAAGTCGCCCAGCACCTTTCCTTGTGTATCAAGAAAGTGACATTATTATCCGTGCCTTGCGTGATCATTTGCGTAATGATGTGGGTGAAATTCTCATTGACCATGAGCCCACTTGGCAGAAAGCCAAAGACTTTGTGCAACAAGTCATGCCAAGTCAGTTAGAGAAAATCCATCTCTATCAAGACCGTATTCCCTTATTTAACCGTTTCCAAATCGAACATCAAATTGAGTCAGCTTATCAGCGTGAAGTGGTACTGCCATCGGGTGGCGTGATTGTGATCGACAACACCGAAGCCCTCACCGCGATTGATATTAACTCATCTCGCGCTACTAAGGGCGGCGATATTGAAGAAACCGCCTTGAACACCAATCTTGAAGCGGCAGATGAGATTGCACGTCAATTGCGTTTACGTGACTTGGGCGGGTTAGTCGTTATTGACTTTATTGATATGATGGCTTCTAAGCATCAACGAGAAGTTGAGAATCGTTTGAAAGAGGCGGTAAAGTCAGATCGTGCGCGTATTCAAATTGGTCGTATTTCGCGGTTTGGCTTGTTAGAATTGTCGCGTCAGCGTCTGCGTCCTTCGTTAGAAGAGTCAACACAAATGATTTGTCCGCGTTGTCGTGGGTTGGGCAGTATTCGTGGGGTTGAATCCATCGCGTTGTCGATTTTACGTCAGATCGAAGAAGCGGCCATTAAAGACAGCACGCATCGTATCATGGCACAGATGCCTGTTGATGTGGCAACCTTCTTACTGAATGAAAAGCGTGATGAGATTCTGCGTATCGAAAACCGTCATCGCATTCACGTCATGCTGATTCCGAATGAGCATTTGGAAACCCCTCACTACACCATTGATCGTTTCAAATCGACGGAAAGTCATCCTTACCGCTTGAGCTATGAGGCAAAACAGCGTATTGAGCCGATGAATACCGATGTCTTCGAAAAAGAATCTTCTGGTACGATAGAAACCCCAGCAGTTGGACACCTGCCAGCAAGCGCACCTGTGCCAAGCGCACAATCTAGCGTTACAACACTGTCAACACCCATTGCAGAAGCTTCGGCACCTGATGGTGGCTGGTTGAAACGCTTGTGGTCAACGCTATTTGGTAAGTCAGCAGAGGTTGTGCCGCCAACAGGTGAGTCTGCACCCGTCAAAAATGAGCGTCGTCGCGAGCGGGAAGACCGTCGTAATCGCTCACGTAAAGAGCGTGTAGAGTCTCGCCATAACCGTTCAAGCTCAGGCACTGAAGAGGTAAAGGCAACGGGCAACGAACAGGGTGAAACGACAGCGGTCAATCAACAAGCGAATGGTCGTCGTTCGCGTCGTGAGCGTCCACCGCGTGGTGAGCGTACGCCAGTATCAGCCGTAGAGAGCCGTGCTTCAACGGATCAGTCGCATAGTACAGAAATGATGGCAGAAAAGACTCAGGCTGAAATTCAAGCCATGAGTCGTGCGGCGATGGATCGTATTAACGCTAAAGTAGATGAAGCCATTCGTTTGCCAGAGCCACCGACCCCAGTCACAGATGAAGAACCACGTCGTAGTGCGCGTGCCGAGCGTATGGCGCGTTCTGATCGTTGGGAGAGACAAGTGACTGCCGAGCCAGCTCCAGTGCCTGTACATCATGCAGAAACACATTCAGCCTTATTAGCGGCGCAAGATGCGGCGGCAGACAGTTTAATGGGGAATCGCGCACAGCGTCAGCCAAGTGCAGAGACAGTAATCGTTACCCCAGCGGCTACCTCAGCACCAACCATGACTCCCAGTCGTGAACCAGTCGCCGTGGTAGCTGAATCTACAAAACCTGTGTTTGAGATTAAGCATGAGGCAATTGAACAGACGAAACCCTCTGAGTTTGACAGAGGCTCAGTACCCGTGGCAGTTGCTTCAGAGGTCGTTCCAGCATCTGTCAGCACACACCACGACCCTGTAGGCAACGCTGTCGATGAGTCGGCTCCTGTCAGTGCCGATGCACCGACCTCTTACGAGCCCAGAAGACCGATGCGTCGTGGCTTGTATCGTCGTCGTGTCGTTGGTAATCGTAAGCCACGTCGTTCAACCGATGAGCATGCGGTTACTAATTTTGCACAATCGGCAGATCATTCACACGACTCATCGTCATGATAAAATAGACTTTCATAACCGATAGCAATAGCAAAAAAGGAGTTGCATAATGACTCAAGATGAAATGAAATTACAAGTGGCTCAAGCCGCGATTGAATATGTTAAACCTGACACCATCATTGGTGTTGGGACAGGCTCAACGGCTAACTTCTTTATTGATGAATTGGCAAAAATTAAAGGCAAAATCAATGGTGCGGTTGCCAGTTCTGAAGCGACAGCACAACGTTTGAAAGCGCATGGTATTCCTGTGTTAGATCTAAACAGTGTGGATGAAATCTCTGTTTACGTTGACGGTGCGGATGAAGCGGATGGCGGTTTACACCTTGTGAAAGGTGGCGGCGGTGCCTTAACCCGTGAGAAAATTGTTGCCGCGGTTGCCAAGCAATTCATCTGTATCGCCGATCAGAGCAAGAAAGTGGGTGTGCTAGGTAAGTTTCCGCTACCTATTGAAGTGATTCCCATGGCACGTTCTTACGTAGCACGAGAAATTCTCAAGCGTTTCGGTGGTGAGCCTGTTTATCGTGACGGCTTTGTTACGGACAACGGCAATGTCATTTTAGACATTCACGGTTTAGACATTGTTGATCCACGTAAATTAGAAGCAGAGCTTAATGGCATCGTTGGTGTGGTGACAAACGGTCTGTTTGCCATTCGTAATGCCGATGTGTTGTTGGTGGGTACGCCAAACGGTGTTGAGACCATCAAAGCCTAATTCGTTTATTGTTGTGAGGAATGTAGATATGCGTTTATGGCATTTTGTTGTTCCTGTCGTTTTCTCTTTACTGCTGTCCGCTTGTGGTGGCAGTAAAGCGCCAGATCTTTCTGTTACCAGCGTAACAAACGCTTCTCAAACCCTATCTTTAGCGCATTCAGGAAAGCCAATTCTGATGACTTTTTGGGCAACCACTTGTCCGAGTTGTTTGGAGGAAATTCCGGGATTGTCCGCCATGCAGGCTGAGTTTGGTGATCAAATCACCGTGCTTGGCGTTGCCATGTCTTACGATGAGCCAGCCCAGCTCAACGCCTTTATCCAACAGAAAAAAATTCCCTATATGATTGCGCATGATGTTGATGAGAAAGTCAGCAAAGGCTTTGGTGGTATTTACGTAACTCCAACCAATTTACTGATCTCACCACAAGGCGAAGTCGTCTGGAAGCAAGTTGGCACGCCCGATTTTGCTGTCGTGAAACAACGTATTCAAGCGATGTTGGGGAAGTGATTGGAGAAAGATCATGCCAGAAATTAGCTATTTTTATGGTATTAAAGTGTATGTCAACTTTAATGAACATAATCCGCCACACTTTCATGCCCAATACGCAGAGTATAAGGTGATTGTTTATCTCGATGGATGGGTTGTTGAGGGGAAGTTTCCAAAACGTGCCTTAGCCATGTTGTTAGAGTGGGCGGAGCAGAATAAAGAAGCATTGCTAGAGGATTGGAATTTAGCAATGTTAAAGCAACTGCCGAAAAGAATTGAACCATTGAAGTAGGTGTGCTGATGTTAGAAGTCGTCTCTGCAACTTATTTATCTGATTATCAACTCAAAATGAAATTTAATGCTGGTATGGATAGAGTAGTTAATTTATCTGATGAGTTGGAGGGAGAAGTGTTTTCCCCACTAAAAGATAAACGATTTTTTCAGGATTTTTCCATAGATTGTGGTACGGTTAGTTGGCGTAATGGAGCTGACTTTGCGCCTGAGTTTCTTTTTCTGATTTCCCAACCTGTAGCAGTAGAAACAGAAGAAGAAAAGCATATTAAAGCTAAATTGTTTGCATTGTATCAAGATCAGCCAGAATTGATATCAAAAATTATTCAACATCTTAATGATTAGGAAATTACCCATGTTCTCTCGTTCTCAAGCTTTATTTGAACAAGCACAAACTCATATTCCTGGTGGTGTGAACTCACCTGTACGCGCGTTTCGCCATGTTGGTGGCACGCCTATTTTCTTCAAAAAAGCCAAGGGTGCTTATGCTTGGGATGAAGATGGTAATCGCTTTATTGATTACGTGGGTTCGTGGGGACCGATGATTCTAGGTCATGCTCATGATGATATTTTAAAAGCGGTTTGTGATACCGCACAGTATGGTTTGAGCTTTGGTGCGCCAACTGCCGCTGAAATCGACATGGCAGAAGAAATTTGTCGTTTGATTCCTTCTATGGACATGGTTCGCATGGTATCGAGTGGTACAGAAGCTACCATGAGTGCGATTCGTTTAGCGCGTGGCTTTACGGGACGCGATAAAATCGTCAAGTTTGAAGGCTGTTATCACGGTCATGGCGATTCTTTGTTGGTGAAGGCAGGCTCGGGCATGTTGACAATGGGTGTTCCCAGTTCACCCGGTGTGCCAGCAGGTTTGGCGAATGAAACCATTACCCTCACCTACAACGATGCAGAACAAGTCAAAGCCTGTTTTGCCGAAGCTGGCGAACAAATCGCCTGTATCATCGTTGAACCCGTGGCAGGCAATATGAATTGTATTCCGCCAGAGGCTGGTTTCTTAGAAACCTTGCGTGAGGTGTGTGATCAGTATGGCGCGGTGTTGATTTTTGATGAAGTGATGACGGGTTTCCGTGTTGCCTTGGGGGGCGCACAGGCTCATTATGGCATTACCCCAGACTTAACCACCTTTGGTAAAGTCATCGGTGGCGGAATGCCTGTGGGTGCATTTGGTGGTAAGCGTGCCATCATGGAACGCATTGCTCCCTTAGGTCCAGTGTATCAAGCGGGAACCTTATCGGGTAATCCAGTGGCGATGGCGGCAGGCTTAGCAACCATGAAGCTATTGAAAGCAGATGGCTTCTACGATCAATTATCGGCAAAAACACAAGCGGTAACGACGGGTATGCAAGAAATTGCTAACCGTTTAGGCATTCCTTTTACCACGAACCAAGTCGGTGGTATGTTTGGCTTCTTCTTTACCGCAGAAAAACAAGTCACGCGCTATGAACAGGTTGTCGTTGGTGATATTGAACGCTTTAAGAAATTCTTCCACGGTATGTTAAAGCAAGGCATTTACCTTGCACCTTCTGCTTTTGAAGCCAGTTTCTTATCCATTGCCCATAGTGATGACGATATTGCGCAAACGCTATCGGCAGTTGAAACCGTGATGAAGACGTTGTAATACAGGGAGAACACAAATGACCGCTCAAATTCTTAATGGTAATCAAATCCGTGATGAAATCATCTCAGGATTGAAAGTAAAGGTAGATTCAGCCATTGCTGAAGGCAAACGCGCCCCAGGATTGGCTGTGGTGCTGGTTGGTGCTGATCCTGCTTCGCAAGTCTATGTGCGCAACAAAGAAAATGGCTGTGCAAAAGCAGGGATTGTGTCTTTTAGCCATAAGTTATCAGCAGAAACAACACAAGATGAATTGCTCGCCTTGATTGATCAACTAAACGCTGACCCGTTGGTCGATGGTATTTTAGTGCAGTTACCCTTACCTAAGCATTTGAACAGTGATTTATTGCTAGAACGTATTGATCCTGCAAAAGATGTTGATGGTTTCCATCCGTTCAATTTCGGTCGTTTGGCGCAACGTCGTCCATTACTTCGTCCTTGCACACCAGCAGGCGTAATGACCATGTTAGCGAAAACAGGCATTCCCTTACGTGGTAAACATGCTGTTGTCGTGGGAGCAAGCAACATCGTTGGCGTGCCGATGATGCTGGAGTTATTGAATGAACGTGCCACCGTGACTATCTGTCACAGCGCGACCACCAACCTAGAAGAAGAAGTCGGTAGAGCTGACTTGGTTGTGGTTGGTGTAGGTATTCCAAATTTTATTCTAGGAAATTGGATTAAAGCAGGCGCGATTGTCATTGATGTGGGTATTAACCGTTTAGACGACGGCAAACTCTGTGGTGATGTTGAAACCGCTAAAGCGGCAGAAAAAGCCAGTTGGATTACGCCTGT
>CAZLOM010000071.1:0-10847 GCA_964561185.1 uncultured Piscirickettsiaceae bacterium | reverse complement strand
GAAAAAGCCACTTTCATGCAGTTTACAAACTTAATTACCATTTAGTGTTAGTTACCAAATACAGACGAAAAGTAATCACCAAAGAGATGCTTACCCGTTTGCATGAGATTTTTACAGAGTAGTGTGAACGCTGGTCAGTTGAGTTGGTTGAGATGAAAACTCCCGCCAGCTAACCTAGAGAGGTGGTGGGAGTTGACCTTCGCAGAATATCACCTTGCTTCATAGAACATTACACGCGTAAGCGGTTACAGCCTAGCGAAGTGACGCGCTTTGGTTAAATGCGCGTAATGAGTTGCGATAATGGCAAACGAGACTTGGGTAAGCCTGCATTGACATCACTGTCACTACGATAACCTAACGCAACCACAACGGTACTGGTTAGTCCCTTTTCACGCAAACCTAACGCTTCATCTAACAAAGCATTATCAAAACCTTCAATCGGGCAAGCATCAATACCCATGCTCGCCACACCCAACAGTAGCGTTCCTAACGCCAAATACACCTGCTTATCCGCCCAATGCTGGAGATCGCGGTTTTGAAAGCGATGCAAATTTAGGTAAAAAGAGCGTCCCTTAAATTGATTGGCTTTTGCTGTATCATCAGCAACACGCCCATCTAAGGCCTCTTGATCAACCACACGTTGTAAATGCTCGGCATCGACAGTAGCACGAGAACAAAGCACAATAACGTGTGAAGCATTCAATACCTTGGTCTGATTGCTGATATATGCGCCAGTTGTTCCTTTAGCAACGAGAGCTTTGCCCTCTTCTGTTCCTGCAATCACAAAATGCCACGGCTGTGAATTGATCGAAGAAGGCGACAAACGTAAAAGTTCTTCAATTTGCGCCATATCGGTATCGCTAATGCGCTTGTTGGCATCAAAGGCTTTGGTAGTATAGCGTTGTTGGGCAATGTTAAGAATGTTCATAAAATTCCTACAAATTATTTTTCAACGGGTACTGATCTCAAATAAAGCGTATCAGGTGACATATCAATATGCTCCGTCCATGCCACAGTTCCATAAGCAACATGAACGGAAAAAAACAAATTATCTTTCAATAAACGATTAAATGGTTTTTTAGTTAGATAGTATTTCATATCAAATCGTCGCTGTTCACCATTTTCATAACTTAGCAGCAATTGATAGTCACTTATGACACTTACGGCGATAACATCTGGGCTCATCATATAAAAATTCCTATCGTAAAGGTTCTATTTTGTAGATTTCTTCACCATGACTTGCCAAATACCAATCCGCCATTAAATCATCTTGATGTAATTCAATCCATGCCAATACCAATCGCATTTGTTTTCTTGGCAAACTACCATCCAAAAGCTCGCCATCTGGGATACGAATGCTCGCCTTATGCTCGTTATATCGAACATGAATATGCGGATAGTGATGTTTTTCTGTATCGAGTGCATACATAAACACCATAATGCCATAAAACATCGAAATCGTTGGCATAATTAGACTCCAACCGCCTCTTTCATCGCCTCACCCATCTGTGATGGTGTGCGGACGACAGAAACACCTGCGGCGGATAGCGCGGCAAATTTAGCATCGGCAGTGCCTTTTCCACCAGACACAATCGCGCCAGCGTGTCCCATACGACGACCTGCTGGGGCTGTCACCCCTGCAATGTAAGAAACCACAGGTTTCTTCACATTAGCTTTAATGTACTCTGCCGCGTCTTCTTCAGCAGAACCACCGATTTCACCGACCATGATAATCCCTTGCGTTTCAGGGTCAGCATTAAACAGTTCTAACACTTCCACAAAGTTCATGCCACCAATTGGATCACCACCGATGCCCACGCAAGTGGTTTGACCTAACCCTGCGCGAGTGGTTTGCCACACGGCTTCATAAGTTAACGTACCAGAACGAGAGACAATACCAATTTTGCCTTGCTGATGGATAAACCCCGGCATAATCCCCATTTTACAACTTCCAGGGGTGATTAAACCCGGACAGTTAGGACCAATCAAACGAGACTTAGAACCTACCAAAGCTGAACGCACCTTGAGCATATCACGCACAGGGATTCCCTCGGTAATACAAGTAATCACAGGGATTTCTGCTTCAATCGCCTCAATAATAGAGTCAGCCGCAAACGCAGGTGGGACATAAATCATGCTCGCATTCGCACCTGCTTGTGCAACGGCATCACGCACCGTATTAAAAACGGGGCGATCTAAATGCGTTTGACCACCTTTATTAGGGGTAACGCCACCCACAAGGTTGGTACCGTAGGCAATCGCTTGTTCAGAATGAAAAGTACCTTGTTTTCCTGTAAATCCTTGGCAAATCACCTTTGAATTTCCATCAACTAAAATACTCATACTGCACCTCCTGCCAAGCGAACCGCTGTTTTCGCGGCGGTTTCTAAATCATTTTCTGCCACAATATTTAACCCAGATGCCGCCAACATTTCACGACCTTTATCGGCATTGGTTCCTTCTAAGCGCACCACCACTGGTAAGGTTAATCCTACTTCTTTGACGGCTTGCAAAATACCATCAGCGATCAGATCACAACGCACGATACCACCAAAGATATTCACCAAAATGGCTTTCACTTCTGATGACGATAAAATCAGCTTAAATGCCGCTGACACACGTTCAGGGGTTGTACCACCGCCTACGTCAAGGAAATTGGCTGGTTTTCCACCATGCAGTTGAATGAGATCCATGGTTGCCATTGCTAGACCAGCACCATTGACCATACAACCAATATCACCTTCTAAGGCAATATAATTCAATGCCCACTTAGCCGCTTCGACTTCACGCGCATCTTCCTGCGCCCAATCACGCGCTGAATCTAAGGCTTTTTGGCGATATAAGGCATTGTCATCAATTTGGATTTTACAATCTAAGCCTAACCATTGCCCCTCTTTTGTCCATACCAAGGGATTGATTTCTAGCATCAAAGCATCGCAAGACTGCGCCATATCGTACAAACGCTGAACCAACTCCGCAAACCCTTTCATCTGTTCTGGGGCAAGTTTCATCCCAAAAGCAAGGGTACGAGCGACAAAAGGTTGCAGACCCGCACCAAACGGTACAAATACCGTAATAACACGCTCAGGATGATGCTCGGCCACTTCTTCAATATCCATACCGCCATCAGCAGAACCCACAAAGGCAAAGCCTTTACGCGCTCGGTCTAGCGTTAAACTCAAATAAAACTCTTGAGCAATCGCACTGCCCGCTTCTACATAAATAGCAGTAACAGGTAAACCCTCTGCACCCGTTTGAATGGTGACTAACTGAGACCCCATCAAACGAGATGTTTCCGCTTTGGCTTCGTCAATGGTGTTAACCAGCTTAACACCACCAGCCTTACCACGCGCCCCAGCATGAACCTGAGCCTTCACCACCCAAGGCGCAGACCCCAAATCAGCCAAAGCTTCAGGGGTAATCTCATCCGCATGACGTACCACAAAGCCATTGGCAGTAGGGACACCTGCTTGTTTTAATAATTCTTTTGCTTGATATTCATGTAAATTCATCACATTTCCTCAAAAAACACATTCAAAAGGAGGGTAACAACACTTGAGTTGAATGCTTTTTCGCTGACTGGCTGAGCAACGCGAAGGAAAAGCAAGAAAAACAATCAACTCAAGTAAAATACAATTACGAAACGCGCGTTACTTCCAAAATTAACTCATGCCCAGCCAAAGGATGACTAAAATCTATCTGCACTTGATCATCCGTCAAGGCTAACACGCGCCCTGCCATTGCATCGCCATTAGGCAAGTCAAACTCAATAATCTGTCCAATTTCAATCGACATCCCGTTCATGTCTTCAATGGGCAACCAATGAATCTGCGTGGGATCAGGAAAACCATACCCCTGTTCTGGCTGAATCAAAAACTGTGAGGTTTCACCCAAAGGAACTGACAGCACAAAAGTCTCTAAAGCGGGCAACCACTGACCATCACCTGCCTCAAACGTCATGACCTCGCTCTCTTCCGTGCGATCCACCAACACGCCATCAGACAACCATAAAGAAAAATGAATGCCAACTTGAGCCATTTTATTTCCTATCTATCCATTAGGATTCGTTAGTAACAATCACCTAGTAACAATGCCTAGCAACGATCAATTCACCACACGAGAAGTATTTTCAACAAAATTAGGCACTTCTGTGACTGGTTCTGGAATCATCATCCAATGCTGACTTAAAATGGCCGCCAACTCTGATGGCTTATGCAAGGGGTCTGTCAATTCAACACCACCCATGCGTCCATTCAACCCCTCGCGCATCGCCACATCAACGATGGAACGAATGTCATCCGCACAGTCACCAATCACTTCACCTGTATCAGGATTCCAATAAAATAATGCCGCCAAGCGTTGGGTGGTGGGTAAAGGCACTAACTCAACTCTAACCCATAAGGATGCTACTTCTGCCATCGTTTGACTCTCCGTGTGCTGACCTGCTAGCCACTAATATCAGATCACCGATATTAACCATCAGATTAATTGTATAAATGATCGGCTAGTATAGCTGAATATCCTCATCAGTGACAAACAAGTTTATCGACTAAAACACCGCAACCCTTGAAAAGAAGACACAGATACTCACACAAATCCGCTTCACGATTCTTTACGCTAGCCAACGAACATGATACAGTTATCGCAATCTTTGTTTAGTCACTCTCATACAAAAGGATTCAGCTGAGTTATGGCACAATACATCTATACCATGCACCGCGTCGGCAAGGTTGTTCCACCGAAAAAACACATCTTAAAAGACATTTCGCTTTCTTTTTTTCCTGGAGCAAAGATTGGTGTCCTAGGTCTGAATGGATCGGGTAAATCTACCCTATTGAAAATCATGGCAGGAATCGACACCAATATCGAAGGTGAAGCTCGCCCAATGGCAGGCATCAATGTGGGCTATTTGCCACAAGAACCCCAACTAGACCCAAACAAAGACGTACGTGGTAATGTCGAAGAAGCGGTTGCAAGCATTAAAAACGCTCAAGCTGAACTCGATGCTGTTTATGCCGCTTATGCCGAACCCGATGCTGATTTTGATGCCTTAGCCGCCCGACAAGCAGAGTTAGAGAACATTTTACAAGCTGGCGATGGTCATAACATTGACAATATGCTTGAAATTGCCGCCGATGCCTTGCGCCTACCTGCATGGGATGCTGATGTCACCAAACTTTCTGGTGGTGAACGTCGTCGCGTGGCGTTGTGCCGTCTGTTATTGTCTAAGCCTGATATGCTCCTGCTCGATGAGCCAACCAACCATTTGGACGCTGAGTCGATTGCATGGTTAGAGCGATTCCTGCATGACTACACGGGTACCGTCGTTGCCGTAACGCATGACCGCTACTTTTTAGACAATGTCGCGGGTTGGATTTTGGAGCTTGACCGTGGCATGGGCATTCCCTACGAGGGCAACTATTCCACTTGGTTAGAAGCGAAAGAAAAACGCCTAGAACAAGAGTCTAAATCTGAGGCGGCGCACATCAAAACCATGAAGCACGAGTTGGAATGGGTCAGAACCAATCCTAAAGGTCGTCATGCCAAATCAAAAGCGCGTATGGCTCGCTTTGAAGAATTGTCGAGCGTTGAATATCAAAAACGTAATGAAACCAATGAAATTTTCATCCCTGTGGGTGAGCGTTTGGGTAACAAGGTGATTGAATTTACAGGGATTAGCAAAGGGTTTGGCGATCGTCTGTTGATTGACAACTTCACCGCCAACATTCCTGCTGGTGCCATCGTGGGGATTATTGGTCCTAACGGTGCAGGTAAATCGACCTTCTTTAAGATGATCACAGGGCATGATCAACCCGATTCAGGTGACATGAGCATTGGCGATACAGTGAAACTGTCTTATGTCGATCAAAGCCGTGATACCCTAGATGGCAGTAAAACCGTGTTTGAGGAAATATCGGAAGGCTCTGACATCATTTCAGTAGGTAAATTTGAAATTCCATCACGTTCTTACTGTGGTCGTTTTAATTTCAAAGGCGCAGATCAAGGTAAATTCATCAAGGATTTATCAGGTGGTGAACGCAACCGTGTGCATCTGGCAAAAACGCTTCGTACTGGCGGTAATGTTCTGCTACTCGATGAACCAACCAATGACCTAGACGTTGAAACCCTCAGAGCATTAGAAGAAGCCCTATTAGAATATCCTGGTACGGCATTGGTGATTTCCCATGATCGCTGGTTCTTAGACAGAATTGCGACACACATTATTGCCTTTGAGGGTGACAGTCACGTAGAGTTTTTTGCGGGTAACTATTCTGACTATGAAGAAGATTACAAGCGTCGCAAAGGGGATGTCGGTCCTGTACGGATTAAATACAAACCGATTACCCGTTAAGCTTTTTTTCAGTCAAGCCTCTCTTATTTAGAGAGGCTTTTTAGCACAAGAAATCCATTTGGATGGAGAGGGTTGAATGAATATTACCATTTTGGGTGCGGGACAGGTTGGTGCGGCACTGGCACAATTTTTGGCAAAAGACAACAACATCACGGTCGTCGATACCGATAGTGAACGCCTACAAAAGCTTCAGGATCATATCGACATTCGCACCGTCTTAGGACACGCCGCCTACCCTTCTGTCCTAGAGGAAGCAGGTGCAGAAGATGCCGACATGCTCATTGCCGTTACGCCTAGCGATGAGGTCAATTTATTGGCGTGTCAAATTGCCAAAATTCTTTATAAAACGCCTGATAAAATTGCTCGCATTCGTCGCCCAGAATACATTACCCATCCAGAATTGTTTGACCCAGAATTTTCCACCGATGCCATTGCCATCAATACGGTGATCAGTCCTGAATTGTTGGTGGTGCGCTACATCGAACAACTCATCCGTTATCCGGGTGCATTACAAGTGCTTGATTTTGCTGATGGACTGGTACGAATGCTCGCGCTCAAAGTACATCAACAGGGTGTCATGAAGGGGCAAACCATCCGTGATGTGGTTG
Source organism: uncultured Piscirickettsiaceae bacterium (assembly GCA_964561185.1). GTDB lineage: Bacteria > Pseudomonadota > Gammaproteobacteria > Thiomicrospirales > Thiomicrospiraceae. The sequence continues at coordinate 3,887 of CAZLOM010000071.1, read as the reverse complement.
CCAACTTATCAGATCAACAGGAAATTCGTATTGTGGCGATTTACCGCAATAATGCTGCCATTGAACCTGATGGTGATACGGTGTTTCAAGAAAATGATGAAGTCTTTTTCTTGGCACAAACCGATGCTATTCTGAGCATTCTTAAACGCTTGCAACGCTTAAACGCGCCCTATAAAAAAATCCTGATTATTGGCGGAGGCAATGTTGGCTTACGCTTGGCAAAAGCCTTAGAAAATGATTTTCAGGTCAAGATTCTGGAGCAAAACCTGAGTCGTTGTCGAGAACTTGCCAGCGACTTAAATAAAGCCTTAGTCTTACATGGCAATGCTATGGACAAAGAACTCTTGCTGGAAGAAAATATTGACAGCACCGATCTCGTCATTGGTGTAACGAACCACGATGAAGCCAACATTCTGGCGTGTATGCTCGCCAAACAGTTGGGCGCACGCAAAATCATGACCTTGGTAAACAATAGTGATTACGTCAACCTCATTCAAGATGACAAGATCGACATCGCCATTTCAGCAGATCAAATTACCATTTCCAGCCTACTTGCCAAGGTAAGACAAGGCAGTATGGCGATTGCGCATAGCTTGCGACGTGGTGCGGCAGAAGCCATAGAAGTGGTGGTACATGGCAGTGAAAACACCTCAAAGTTGGTCAATCGTCGCTTGGGCAACATCGAATGGCCCTCAAGCACTGTTGTTGGGGCAATTGTGCGTGAGTCTGGTGAGGTGATCATGGCGCATCATGACTTGGTGATTGAAGCCTTGGATCATTTGGTATTATTCGTCTCTGACCGCAATCAAATTCCTGAGTTAGAGATATTGATTCGCCCCATTCAAAAATAAGACAATAGCAAATAACACATCATATAGAGTAAGATTATCATGGATTTTCGAGTCATTCAGCGTATTCTGGGGTTTTTGCTGATGGTGTTTAGCGTAACACTCATTCCCCCCTTTATTGTTGATATGCTGTATCAAGAACATCGTTGGGACGCTTTTTTTGTGCCACTGATTATGAACCTGAGCATTGGTTTTGCCCTCTGGTTTCCCTACCGCCACAATCGTAGTGAAATGCGCGTGCGAGATGGTTTCTTTATTTCTGCCATGTTTTGGATTGTACTGAGTTTGGTGGCAAGCACACCGTTTCAGTTACTTCCCGAACTACAACTTTCTTTTACTGACGCGGTTTTTGAAGCCACCAGCGGATTAACCTCTACGGGAGCATCGGTAATCAGTGGGTTAGACAGCTTACCCCATAGTATTTTATACTACCGCCAACAACTCAATTGGTTGGGAGGCTTAGGCATTGTGGTCTTGGCTGTGGCAATTCTGCCTATGCTCGGGATTGGGGGAATGCAATTATACAAAACCGAGATGTCTGGTCCATCAAAAAATGACAAAATCGCACCACGTATTGCAGAAACGGCAAAAGGATTATGGTTGGTTTATGTGTGGCTAACCGCGCTATGTGCCTCTGCTTTTTGGATTGGAGGTATGACGCTATTCGATGCCATTGGCTATGCGTTTTCTGTCATGTCATTAGGTGGGTTTGCACCGCATGATGCCAGTATGGGCGTTTATAATACCCCCTATTTACTCATTGTTGGTGGCATTTTTATCGTCATTGCGGGGATTAATTTCACGCTACACTTTACCACTTGGCGTACCATGAACACCACACACTATTGGAAAAATCCCGAAGCCAAAGCCTTTCTCATTATTGTTCTTGCTAGCACGCTATTGGTGAGCTTTACCCTCTGGTTTCATGATGCTTATCCTAGCTTGGAAGAGAGCGTGATTGCTGGATTTTTCAACACCGTAAGCGTGATGACCACGACTGGACTGACCACCACCGATTTATCTGCTTGGCCTGTATTCTTGCCTTTCTTCTTAATTTTACTCAGTTTTATTGGTGGGTCAGCAGGTTCAACCGCTGGCGGTATGAAAGTTATCCGTATTCTCCTTCTCTGGAAACAAGGGGTGAGAGAGTTACATCGCTTGGTGCATCCTAACGCGGTTAGTGTGCTCAAAATAGGCAATCAAACGGTATCAGACCAGATTGTTTCTGCGGTATGGGCGTTTTTTGTGCTTTATGTTTTCACCGCCGTATTCATCACCATGTTATTCATGGCAACAGGCTTAGACTTTACCACAGCATTCGCCACCATGGCTGGAACGCTCAATAACATGGGTGTCGGCTTAGGAGGCAGTATTACAGGTGGTTTTGCTGTCTTAAATGATACCGCTACGTGGATTGGGACAATCGCTATGTTGCTAGGTCGTTTAGAATTGTTTACACTGTTGGTGTTATTCACACGTGCCTTTTGGCGGGGGTAATCTGTTGATCCACACACCAGCACTCATCGACCTCCGTGTTCACGAGGACTTCTGCCAAGGTCATTTACCTTATGCTTGTAACCTACCAATGAATCGCTTGGCGGATCGGATGCACCAACTCCCCGACACCAGCCAACCCTTGGTGCTTTGTGGTTCTGCTGATGACTTAGCCATGGCTACACATTTCTTGACAGATAAAGGCTATCAGGTGGTGCAACAGCAGTTATGGCATGACAGCATGGCAGAGGTGGTTGATTGCCGATCGGCTCGATTGTGGCAAGCCTCACCCTTGGTTGAATCCTTTGTGACGGATTACGCATCGCATATTAGCACGCAAGGAAAGCGTGGACTTGATCTTGCTTGTGGTGCGGGGCGAGATGCTGTCTATCTTGCCATGAATGGCTGGCAGATGCTTGGGGTTGATCATCGACAAGACGCGCTGACGCGCGTTCATCAACTGGCAGAATCACAGCAAGTAAGCGTAGAAACGCTCGCCCTTGACCTAGAGACAGGACAAAATCCGTTTAGCGATTGGGATGAAGCATCATTTGATTTGATTAACGTCGCGCGTTACTTGCATCGCCCGCTCTTTCCCTATCTCAAAAACCTAATCGCACCGCAAGGGGTGATCATTTATCATACCTTTATGCAAGGTTCTGAACGGTTTGGAAGCCCTAAAAACCCGAATTTCCTGCTCAGACCAAATGAATTGGCAGACTGCTTTGATGGTTGGACAATCTGGCAGAATCGCGTGATGTCACTCGCGGATGGTCGTCCGATGAGTTATTTTATCGCACAGAAACCTGCTGACTGAATCATTCCCATCAGAAGAGACTGCTTGGCGTTATGCGTTTGATAACAGCTACAAAACAATAGGTTGCAAGCGACTCAATCAGAAGCAATCAATTTGAGACTTCTTCTGTAAACAGCAACTGATTACTTGGTGAGCTCACACTTACTGAGTCTCCGTATCGCCCAAGCAGTCTGTAAATCAACATCTTCAAATCATTGGGATTAAAAGGCTTCACCATCCACCCTGTCGCACCAATATGTTTGGCCTCCACTTTGAGAGCTGGATCATCATCAGCCGACAGCACAACAATGGGCGTATTTTGGTAGCGAGGATTGGCACGTAAGGTTCTGATGACCAGAGGTCCCTCATAGTCGTGCATAAACCAATCGACAATAAACACATCCACCTTGTGTGCTATAGAAAAAGCAATCGCTTCATGCCCATTTTCAAATACATGAATCCCGATGGAAGGATCTCGAGATAGAGATAATTTTAATAGTTTTCTGATAATAGGGTTATCATCAACTGCAACAACAATAGCCATATTAGCCTTTTGGGTTACGCCAAACAGGAGGTGTACGAATCTTAAAAGACTACGTATATCACTCACGCAGAATCAGCAGAGTTTTGCTCATCATAATAATCGCGTAATCATACCACCTAAATCATCAAAATATCAAGATTTTCCCGATAAATATCACTTTTTCTTGCCATAATACCAAGACCTCAAGGGGCTGTGTTGTTTCATG
>CAZLOM010000070.1:0-11130 GCA_964561185.1 uncultured Piscirickettsiaceae bacterium | reverse complement strand
TCTCGCCACACCGCGAGATGACGGCAGGCTTTATCATAAATTTCTTGCGCGTTTTGACCATATAACCCACTCATCACCGCGGCACTGTCCACCCCTGTGGCGCGAATCGCGGGGAGATGTTCTAGCGTAATACCGCCAATGGTCACAATCGGAATCTTCGGCATCACACAATCTTTCCACACCGCCAAGCGTTCAATACTGACAGGAATATGTGGCATAACTTTACTGTTGGTGTGAAATAAAGGGCCAATCGCAAGATAACTCGGGTTAGCGGCAAAGGCAATCGATAACTCAGCAAAGTTATGGGTACTTAATCCTAAGCGTAACCCACTACTACGAAGCCTTTGTTTATCCTCTTCGCTCAAGGCATACCAATCTTCCTGACCTAAATGCACCCCAAACGCGCCATGTTTAATGGCTAATTGCCAATAATCATTGATGAATAATTGCTGATCTGGGTATTCACTGGCAATCTTAATCGCGTGGACAATTTCTGACTCTAGCACCTCTGGCGATTTATGTTTCATACGCAGTTGCACCGTGCGACATCCTGCCGACAGTAGAGGTGCAATATCCCCAGCATTATCAACGATAGGATAGATTTCCATTGAGCGAAGCATCTTAGGAAAAGCTGGTTGCGGTGCAAGCTCTGTAGGTAAAGCGGTAAAACTACGAGGATAATGTTGTGGTGAAAAGGCAAGTTGATCAACAACGACTGAACCACTACACTTGCCAATCGGTTGACTCAGCGCAATCCCACGATGTACCAACGCCTTAGCCTGCACCACGGCTGATGACAAAGGCAATTTTTGTAGCAACCCTCCAGCAATCAAACTCGACATCACACACCCAGAACCATGACTATGGGCGGCTGCCAAACGATCATTCACCATCCACAAGGTTTCGGTTTCGGTCAATAACAAATCCACCGAGTAATGACCTTCACCATGACCACCTTTTAACAGCACCGCCTTCGCGCCCATATTTCGTAATTTTTGCGCCGCTTGCAGTTGATCATCGTGTGAGTGAATGGTCATGCCTGTCAGGGTTTCGGCTTCAGGAATATTGGGCGTAATGAGTGACACCAACGGCATGAGTTTATGGACTAATTGACTGATGGCTGAAGCCGACAATAAGGCACAGCCTTTTGAAGCCACTAAAGGCGTGTCTAAGACAATAGGGACATCCCAATCAACCAAACATTCGGCAATGACATTAAGATGACTTTCAGTCGCTAACATCCCTATTTTAATCGCCCCAATGGGCATGTCTTGCTGAATAGCCAGAAGTTGTTGCTTCATGCTCGCGACATCGCATGGGTGAATATCAGACACACCACAAGGGGTTTGCGAGGTCAAGGCAGTAATCACACTCGCGGTATCAACACCCAGCAAATGCCCCGCTTTGACATCAGCAACAATGCCAGCACCACCGCTGGGATCATGCCCTGCAATCGTCAGAAGATAAGAGAAATGGGTTGTTGTATTGCTCGTTGTATTGCTTGTGTTCATAAAAGCCTTCTTGAAAATATACAGCTCGTCAGAGTTACAGAAAAGGTTACGGTTTTTCCTTTATTTACTTCAGTAGCTTTAGCGCATTCGATTATAATAGCACAATCACTTTTTTGTACTAGGAAATCTTATGTCCCATCGTGGCTTTACAGAAAGTCAACAACGCAATCGTATTGATATGGCAACCATTTTAGTGTCGGATGAACAACGTCAAAAAATGGTTGCCCTTATGTATGATCAAGACACCATGAATCAACCAAGAATTTTGACTTTTCTTGAAAAGGGTGAATGGGAAGAATCATGGGTTGAACACAAATCGATTTATGTATCCGATGAATTGGTGAGGGATATTTGGGAATATGCACCTGATGATGACCTCCCCAGACATCTTTTTACAGTCACTGCCAGCCTATTATCTACACATTATCGAAAGGTAAATGCACCAACCATGAACATCACGCTAGATGATAACGATGCCGAATTCACAATGCTTAACCTCTGGTTATTACGTATTTTAGTACCACTAGGAGGGCATGGTAATTTTATTCAAAAAAATGGCTTTCGCCATGCACCCTTGGTGGCAAAACTGAAGCTTTCTGCTTTGGAGGATGAATCTCCTTTTAACCCAGAAAATGCCCTCATCCTCTTACGTCAAAAGCACCAAGCCTGCGAAGATCACTTTGCAGAAAATCCTGTCGGATTCCCTGAAGTTTTTGAAACAAACCTACGCAAGATACAAACAGAATTAGGATTCAACGACACTGAAACTCAGTTATTGGCTTTTACGATTTTTTTATACATAGACAGTGTGCTAGAAGAAGCCACCAACCTGTTAGAACAACTCACCACGCCCAAACTCTATCGCGTCTTAGCAACCCTTCTCGGTATTGATGAGCCACAGATTCGTGACGCGCTAAACCATCAAGGCTTATTAAGTCGATCTGGCTTGCTCAAAGTTGATCAAAACTTTGCACAAAAGATGCGAGCAAAGCTAGACTTGTCCCTTGCTTCATCATTCGACAGAATCAATGAGGCTGGCTTCACGCCAATGGATCTGATCAAGGAGATTGTACTCCCCAGCAAGCAACCATTACTGAAGCTAGCGGATTATCCCTTTTTTGCAAAGCAACAAGCCATCATTACCGCTTACCTTGCTTACGCAATCGCACATCAACAAAAAGGCGTAAACCTTCTCTTATACGGCTTGGCTGGTACAGGGAAAACCCAGTTTATCAAAAGTCTGGCAAAAGAACTCTCCTTAACCTGCTTTAAGGTCAGTAATATTGATGCTATCGGCGCATCTGTTAGCGGAAGCCAACGATTAACAGCTTGCGCCACAGCACAAACTCTCCTTAAGAACACACCCAATAGCATCTTACTATTTGATGATGCAGAAGATGTTTTTGTTGGCGATTACGGATGGCGCACCCCTGCCAAAGAACGAAAAGCATGGTTTAATCAACTCTTAGAAGAAACCCCTGTTCCTACCATCTGGATCACCAGTGATGCCACCGCCATTGATGCCACCATGAGCAGAAGGTTTGATCTCATTTTTGAGTTAAAGATACCCAATGTGAAACATAGAGAAGCCTTGCTTGCACATTACACAACAGAACTGCTCTCACCCTCGGCAATACACCGATTTGCACAACACGAACATCTTTCTCCTGCCATGATTGAAAAAGCACAGAAGGTAGTCAGTGCCTTACATCAACAAGCTCCGCTCACCAAGGATGAAAGAGATCATGCCTTTGAAGCCATCGTGAATCAAACCCTCACCCTGCAACATCATAAACCGCTACAAAAAGCAGGGGAAACGATATTACCCAATCATTACCACCTTCGTTATTTGAATACGACAGAAGACATGCAATTCATTGCGGATGCCTTGGTAGAACATGATAATGTCAGATTATGCCTTTATGGTCCACCAGGAACAGGTAAAACAGCATTTGGTTATTTTTTATCGCAACAGCTTGGAAAACCCTTAATCATCAAACGCGCGAGCGATTTATTGGGGATGTATGTAGGTGAAACAGAAACCAATATGGCAAGAGCCTTTGCCAATGCGGAAGAACATCAAGCCATTTTAATGATTGATGAAGTGGACAGTTTTATTGCTAGTAGAGCGCACACAACCCACTCTTGGGAAGTCACCTCTATCAATGAAATGCTCACTCAAATGGAGCGTTTTACAGGTATCTTTATTGCCAGTACCAACATGATAGATGGCTTAGATCAAGCGGCCATGAGACGTTTTGACCTTAAAATTAAGGTTGACTACCTGAATCCTGAACAAAAAAGATCGCTGTTTGTCGATACCTGTCAACAACTCGGTATTCAAGAGGATGAAACAGCGTTAATCCATTTACAACAGATTGACACCTTAACCCCAGGTGATTTTTCAGTCATCTTACGCCAACATAAATTCAAACCCATCAAAACCGTTAAAGCCTTACTCTCTGCCTTAGAACACGAAGTATTGCATAAGCGAAAAGGCAAGAAAATAGGGTTTTAATCTTCCATCATTCAAGTAAAACAACGTGATTATTTTTGATAAAAACCCTTTGCGCACTTTTATAACACCCTATTTGAAATAGGTTATACCAAAAGGTTATATTACCGATCATCTTACGAATCCAAATTAACTTTTTTCCGTTATTTATTTACAAAGGCTACTCGATATGTCATTACTATCCCTACACAATGCTCACCTGTCCTTTGGTGATCACCCACTCCTTGATCACGTCAGTCTGACCCTCGTATCAGGAGACCGACTAGGCGTAATTGGTCGCAACGGTGCGGGTAAATCGAGTTTATTAAAAGTCTTAGCAGGAATCCAACCTTTAGACGATGGTGTCCGTCATTTACCGAGTGACCTACGTTTGCGCTTTGTGCCGCAAGAAAGTGACTTTGCAGAAGATGACACCATTGCCAGTGTGCTGTCTGCTGGACTAGATGAATTGGTGTCGCTACATCAAGAATACAATGACATCATTCACGCTTGTGAAAACATCACCGACAACCAAAGATATGATCAACTCTTGAATCGCCTACAAGAAGTGCAAACTCAGCTGGATCTACGCGATGCGTGGCGGTTAGAGGATCGCTTAACCAGCGCGATTGACCAATTCGGATTGGCAGGCGACACGCGGGTCAGTGACTTGTCAGGCGGTTGGAAAAAACGTCTGGTGATTGCTCAAGCCATGCTTGCCAAACCCGATGTTCTCCTCCTAGATGAACCGACCAACCATCTCGATGTTGCAGGCATTGAACAACTAGAACAACAAATTAAAAGCTTCCAAGGTGCAGTGGTGGTGATCAGCCATGATCGCCGATTCCTAGATCAAGTGGTGACAGGATTACTTGAGTTAGATCGTGGTGTTCTACGCACCTATCCCGGTAGTTTCTCTCAATACCAACAACGCAAAGCTGAAGAACTTGCTTCAGAAGCCATTACCGAAGCCTTGTTTGATAAGTTTCTTGCTCAAGAAGAGGTGTGGATTCGCCAAGGTATTAAAGCCAGACGCACCCGTAATGAAGGACGTGTCCGACGTTTAGAATCCTTGCGCGTGGAGCGTGCAGAAAGACGACAACGTCAAGGCATGGCAAAACTCACCGTTGATGCAGGGAAGAAATCGGGTGCGTTGGTTGCTGAACTGACCAATGTTTCTCTCTCTCTGGATGGTTGGTGTCTCTTCAATGAATTTTCAACCCTCATTCAACGCGGTGATAAGGTGGGTTTTATTGGTCCCAATGGCGTAGGAAAAACCACCCTGATCAAACTCATTTTAGGTCAATTACAACCCGATGCAGGACAGATCAAGCAAGGCACGCAATTACAGGTCGCTTATTTAGATCAGCAACGCGCTCAACTGAACGATGAAGACACCTTGATTGACGCAGTACGTGAAGGATCCGATTATATTGAGATCATGGGACAAAAGAAGCACATTCTGGGTTATTTAGAGGATTTTTTGTTTCCACCACACCGCGCAAGGGTTAAGGTTGGTAGCCTATCTGGTGGCGAACGCGCCAGACTCTTGTTGGCAAAACTCTTTACCAAGCCAGCGAACCTATTGATTCTTGACGAACCCACGAATGACCTTGATTTGGAAACATTAGAACTGCTGGAAGAGTTATTGCAAAGCTACGCTGGTACCGTCCTACTGGTCAGCCATGATCGTGCTTTCTTAGATAACGTGGTCACACAAAGTCTCTGTTTTGTTGGCGAAGGCTCAGGACAAGTCATTGAAGTGACAGGTGGCTATGAAGATTGGTTAGCCATTCGTCATCAATATACCGCTAAGTCTATGGTAACGCCCAAACCAGAGGCGACCGTCGCACCCACGCCAGCACCCACGCCAGCACCGACTACTGCAACAGCGTCTGTAGTGGTGAAAAAGGTCAAACTGTCTTACAAGGAACAAAAACTGCTCGATAGCCTACCTGATCAGATCGCTGAACTCGAAAATGAACAGAGCAAACTCAGTGAACAACTCTCCGACCCTAGCGTTTTTGCTGATACCACAAAGGTTCACAGCATTCAAACGCGCCTTGCAGAGATTGACGATGCCTTAGTATCAGCGTTAGAACAATGGGAAATGCTAGAAAGTAAAGCGGCTGGCAAAAGTTAACGCACCAACGCGGTGAAATGGATGGTTGCACTTTAGTTAGTGTGACCATTTGACCATGATACTTACAAGTGCTTATGTTTTGCCATGAATGAAAGATGCTACGACGTGTTGCCGTATAACGAAAGATAAAAATGAGTTGTATAGAAAATTGATTGATATTAAATGGGGTGAGTGATGGGGATCGAACCCACGACACCGGGAATCACAATCCCGTGCTCTACCGACTGAGCTACACCCACCATAGAATCTTGAGACTTGCCGATGACCACTAGATAGATGGCGCACCCGGCAGGGTTCGAACCTGCAACCGCTCGCTTAGAAGGCGAGTGCTCTATCCAATTGAGCTACGGGCGCTAGGTTAAGTTGATCATGATGGTCGGAGTAGAGGGATTCGAACCCCCGGCCCCCTGTACCCAAAACAGGTGCGCTACCAGACTGCGCCATACTCCGAATCAATGAAGCTAATTATAGAGGAGTTATTTAACCAAGTCAAGCAATCTTTGCGAAAAAGTCATAAATTTTTAATCTAGCCTGCGTTTTGCTGTAACTCAGCCTTCCTTACTCCATTGGTAAGTGATCGACCAAGAGCGTTGTTACCGTAGTTAACGTAAAGGGTTTTGCCAACCATGCCGTAAACCAAGACACATCCGCAGAACTGTTCTGAATGGCAATCAAATCATTGGGAGATAAAGATGACACGCCAATCAAGATAATTCGATCTAGCAGGTTACGACGATACAAAGCAAACGCTAACTCCATACCATCCATTTCAGGCATCAAAATATCCGTAATTACCAAATCCACTTGATAATCTAAGGCTTGCAATTGAGCCAAAGCATCCACACCATTCTTCGCATGAAACACCTCACAAAAAAATCCAGAATTTTCAATCAGACTTTCTAACAGTTTCGCAGAAACAGGATCATCCTCAACAATTAAAATTATTGACATATAACTACCACCTTTTTAACTCATTAATGGTGTTGGCAATTTGAGGTGGTGATAAAAAGGCAAACACTGCGCCCTTATCTGCCGCCGCCTTGGGCATACCAAACACCACACAACTTTCTTTAGTTTGTGCGATGGTTCTCGCATCAACATCATACATTTCTTTTAACCCAATTGAGCCATCATCACCCATACCCGTCAAAATAATACCTATGCCTCTATTGCCCAGCTCATTCGCAAACGAACGAAATAAGACATCAGCAGAAGGACGATGACGCGACACTTTTGCACCATTGCTTAAGGAAACATACAATTTCAAATCACGACGTTTGATCATCAAATGACAATCACCGGGGGCAATATAAACATGCGATGGCAATACCTCTTCACCATCCTCAGCTTCCTTTACCCTTACCTGACACAAGCCATCTAAACGCTCAGCCAGTGCCTTACTAAATAAAGGCGGAATATGTTGCACAATTAACACAGGTGGCGATGGTGGTATCAACAGCGTTAGAATATCCTCTAACACCTGAACACCACCCGTTGATGCTCCAATGGCAACTACCCTAGGTAGATTTTGAGTGTTAGTAGGTCGCTTTGACCTCAAAATCACATCAGGCAAATTCTTCGCCTCATATAGTGGAGACTTCTGAGAAGAAAATTTATTTTCTAACATAACCGCTACTGACTACAAGCCGTTTTAATAACATAAAACTTAGTGCTTACCTGTACCATAGAAATAATGATTCAAGTTAGCAATATCCTCTCCCATATGACGAATGATATAGTCCAAACTCACAATCGCATTTTCTAATAGATTCACCGCAATAATCGGATGTTCTACTTTAAGACGCTGATACATAGGTCGCGTTAATACCAGCATCGTCACCACTTTAGAGATCGCTTTCATGCGCACATCACGAGGCTTACGGTCAAAGAAAGACATCTCACCTACCAGCGTTCCCTCTTTTAGCAAGGCAACATTGATTTCATCCGCATCTTCCACACGAAATAAAGCCGATTTACCACTCACAATAAAATACAAGGCATCACCCACCTCGCCGATATCTGCAATGACTTGATCTTTCTTAAAATCAATTTCCTGCAAATAGTCACGCATGGTGGCAACTTCTTGACGGGTTAAGGTTTCACAAATCAAATTTTTTCTGAAATACTCTATCATTTGATCAACAGTCATGACCATCATTACATATCCTCTACTAACTACATCAAACCCTGCCTAATCTATTAACCCAGCAGTTTGTTTTATCAGGTTAATAAACTCGCATTCTCGCCAACACAAAAAAATAAAGCGGGAAAACTCCCGCCTTATATTATGCACTAAATACGCCCTAAAGTGGGTCACTCATCCATCTTTCTAACATCAAACCTTGAAATGGCGTTGCCCTACCCAATCCATAGAAGCCCCCAGCATCATCATAAAGACGAATTAAGCTTTCATGGCAAACAGGAGCAGACAAATCATTGGCTGAAATTTTTTGCCCACTAAACAAACGACGCAAAATGGGCATGTCTAACGACAAGCTTGGGTAATGGGACAAAGCGTGATCCATTGGCAATAACCAAGCATCTAAGAGTTCCTTATCCAAAACGGCTGACCAAGGACACCAGTCATCTGCACCCAATTGATGCGACAACACAGAGTCAAAGCCTGCGACACCAATACGACGCAATGCGGTGAGATGTGCACCACAACCCAAATGCCGACCAATGTCTTCTGCTAAAACACGGATATAGGTTCCCTTAGAACACCATACTTGTAACTCAAGTTGTTGTGCGGAAAAACTCAACAAATCGCAAGCAAACAAGCTAATCTCTCGTGCCTGTCGATCAACTTCTTGCCCTTCACGAGCGAGGTGATACAGACGTACCCCATTTTGCTTTACCGCAGAATACATCGGTGGAATCTGCTGAATCTTGCCTCGAAAATGCGACAACACCCCTTGTAGCAGAGACTCAGACAAGACAGGAACCTCTGTTTGAGAGAGGATCTCACCTTCTGCATCACCCGTGCTGGTGGTTTGCCCCAGACGAACTTGGGTAACATAACGCTTATCGGCATCGAGCAAATAAGCTAATGCCTTAGTCCCATGACCCACACCAATCGGCAGTAAGCCTGTTGCCATGGGATCAAGGGTACCACTATGTCCTGCTTTGTCAGCCCCTAAAGCACGTCTGACCTTTTGCAAAGCAAAATTAGAGCTCACGCCTAAGGGTTTATCCAGCAAAATAATGCCGTGTTTCATCGCACCAACCTAGCCTTGTGAAGTAGCATTCGTGGAGCTATTGATCGGTTCATCCTCTAAGGGTACAGAGGTTTCAGCCGCAACCCGCAAAAGCGCGTCAATTTTACGCCCTTCTTCTTCCACTCGGTCAAAAAAGAAACGTAGCTGAGGCACCGTACGAAGTTTCATACGTCGTCCCAACTCAGTTCTAAAATAACCTGCCGCCTCATTCAGCACTTTCATGGTAGGCTCTGCGTCATCTGCCGATTTACCCAAGATGCTGACATAAACCGTCCCGACAGACAAGTCTGGAGACAAACGTATGTCAATGGGCGTGACCCACGCTAAGCGTGGATCTTTCCGTTCAAATTGCAATAAATTCGCCAATTCTTTGAGAATTTGCTGTTCGATACGACGCGCTCGAGAAAACTCTTTTGCCATATTACAAGGTCCGTTTTACTTGAACACGTTCATAGACTTCGATCTGATCTCCAGGTTGAACGTCATTATAGTTTTTCACACCAATACCGCACTCAAACCCTTGACGAACTTCGTTGACATCATCCTTAAAGCGACGAAGCGACTCTAATTCACCCGTGTAGATCACCACGTTATTACGCAGTACACGAATCGGTTGATTACGTTTGATGACCCCATCAACCACCATACAACCAGCGATCGCGCCAAATTTCGGCGAACGGAAGACATCACGTACTTCAGCCGTACCAATGATTTCCTCTTTGAACTCTGGTGACAGTTGACCCAACATCGCACTCTTCACTTCATCAACCACTTCGTAAATGATGCTGTAATAGTGCAAGTCAACGCCTTCCTGTTCAATACGGCGTTTAGCACCTGCATCAGCACGTACGTTAAAGCCGAACATGATCGCATTCGCAGAAATGGCTAAGTCAACGTCTGACTCAGTAATACCACCGACACCAGAGAAGACGATCTTCACACGAACTTCGTCAGTCGATAATTTCTCTAATGAGCCAGTCAGTGCTTCTACAGAACCCTGTACGTCTGCTTTCAGCACAATGTTGACCATCTTCACGTCACCCTCTGTCATGCCTTTGAACATGTCTTCGAGTTTCGCTTTTTGTTGTGCCGCTTCTTTCAAGGACTTAGCACGGTTTTGACGGAACATCGCCACTTCACGTGCTTTACGCTCATCAGCAACCGCAGACATTTCATCGCCTGCATTTGGCACACCAGACAAGCCCAAGACTTCAACAGGAATACCAGGACCTGCGCTGTCAATAGGACGCGCATTTTCGTTAACCAAGGCTCGAACACGACCGTATTCCATACCACAGACGACGATATCACCCTTGCGTAAGGTACCGATTTGCACCAATACCGTTGCCACAGGACCACGCCCCTTATCCAGACGAGACTCTAGCACGGTACCATGAGCGGGTGCGTCTTTAATCGCTTTCAACTCTAGGACTTCCGCCTGAATCAGAATAGCATCTAACAGTGCGTCTAAGTTTTTACCTGTTTTGGCGGATACCTGAACAAATTGAACGTCACCACCCCACTCTTCAGCAACCACATCGTAGCCTGAAAGCTCTTGCATCACGCGATCAGGATTGGCTTCTGGTTTATCCACCTTGTTGACGGCAACCACCATGGAAACCCCAGCGGCTTTTGCATGTTGAATGGCTTCGATGGTTTGAGGCATCACGCCATCGTCAGCGGCGACAACTAAAACAACAATATCTGTGACCTTAGCACCACGCGCACGCATCGCCGTAAAGGCTTGGTGACCAGGGGTATCAA
>CAZLOM010000069.1:0-11271 GCA_964561185.1 uncultured Piscirickettsiaceae bacterium | reverse complement strand
ATTGGCATTATACGGGTGAGCAGATGTTGAGCGAGTGGGGCGATCCTAATCGAGATTAAACGATCTAAAATATCCCACTAACCGTGGGATATTGTCTGTTCAGCGCATAAGACATTAGCCAAACATTAACCAAAATGGCAAATATAATGTACAGGTTCAGTCACTTCAATCACAAATTTGCCATTTTCGGGTACAGAGAAGGTCATCGCACCATCAATCGCTTGCCAGTCACCTTCGTTGACTTGAACGCGTCCCTTACCTTGTAATAGTTCCATGATTTCTGGCACGCCCACAGTAAAGGTGAGGGTTGAGGGTAAAATAACGCCTACGCTCTTCTTGCTACCATCTGCTAGGCTAACGGTGTGGCTGACACACTTGCCATCGAAATAGACATTAGCGGTTGGCACAACGCTTACTTGATCTAATTGGGTTGTCATGAGAAAAACTCCTGTTTTTTGAAAAAATGGATGAAATAATACCAATATTGTCGCCTGATATGGCGAAATAGTGCGATAATTATACATCGTGTGTGCATAACTTGCGATAAGCGGAACATTAGATGGATAAGAGGGAAGTATGCCTTTCAATATTAATCAATTCTTACAACAGGCAGTAGATAACATTCCAGTTGGTGTATTGGTCACTGATGCGCAAAGACAAATTATTTATGTCAATCAAACCGTTTGCGATATTTCTGGTTATAGCATGCAAGAGATGCTGGGATGCTATCCAAAATCCTTATTTCAGGGGGCTGATACCAATCAAGACACAGTTGCCTATATTCGTCAACAACTCAATGCGCAACAGATTGTAAAGGTTGAGATTTTGAATTATGGCAAAAATCAACAATCCTATTGGCTTGAACTGACAATTCAGCCTATTCATGATGAAGATAAACACTTGATTGGTTTTATCGGGGTTCAAATTGATATTTCAGCACGAAAGCAAGCAGAGCAGATAGCAATAGCGTCTGAACAGGCTCGGATCAAACAAACGAATCTGTTGCGAATGGTCATTGATGAAATACCAGACTTTTTGGTGGTTAAAGACGCAAATGCTAAATTCTCTTTGTGCAACAGTGCAGTAGCTGATTTTTATAACACCACACCTGATGAAATGATCGGCAAAGATGATGGTGATTTTGGTGTCCCACCCGAAATGAACGCTTTTTTCCGTGAGAATGTGCTGAATATCATGGCTCGTGGTGAAACAGAAGTCGTTTTTGAGCAGAGTCAGGATGCTCATACGGGAGAGGTACATCACTTCAAGTCAATTAAAAAACCCTTTAAGGATGTGGAAGGAAATAACCACATTCTGGTCATTCCGCATGACATTAGCGATATTGTGCGAGCACAAGAAAAAGTGCAAGAAAGCGAAAAACGGCTAAGTTATGTGTTGGATATTTCACAAGAAGGGATTTGGGACTGGGATATTCCGACAGGTGTTGTGACCCATAATATGCAATGGTTTTTGATATTGGGCGTAATGCCACTCAGTTTGCGAGGTGGGATAGAGTCCTTTAAAAAATACCTTCATCCAGAAGATTTAGAACAAGTGATGACGCGTATCCAAGCTCATTTGAGAGGAGAAAATGACACCTACGAATCGACCCATCGGATGATTGATGATAATGGTCAGGTATTGTGGGTGCATGATCGTGGTCGAGTGGTTGAGCGCGATGCCAATGGTCAGCCCGTTCGTATGTTGGGTAGCTTTATGAATATCTCTAAGCGGAAGAAAGCAGAGGATGATTTACTTGCCGCCAAGCAAGAGGCAGAGTCTGCCAGTAAAGCGAAGAGTCAATTCCTTGCCGCCATGAGCCATGAAATCCGCACCCCGATGAATGGGGTAATCGGGATGACATCCATGCTCTTAACCACCGAGTTGACGCATGAACAAAAAGACTATATTGAAACCATTCGCACGAGTGGTGAGGCATTGTTGACGGTCATTAACGACATTCTCGACTTTTCTAAAGTTGAAGCGGGCGCAATGAAACTCGAAACCGCGCCTTTTGATATACAACAGGTGGCTAAGGATACGCTAGAGATTTTTACCCCACAGGTGTCAGCAAAGGAGTTGGGGCTAAGGCTAGAATTAAGCGAACCGTTTACTGCCTTTGTTGAAGGAGATGCAGGTCGTTGGCGACAAATTTTAACCAACTTTGTGGGTAATGCCGTCAAGTTCACGACAACAGGGGGGATTACGGTTAGACTGTCATCGCGTGAGCTTGCCGAGCGACAGGTTGAAATTAAAGCAGAAGTGATTGATACAGGTATCGGTATTTCGCCAGAAGAGTTGTCTCTGTTGTTTAAGCCGTTTCAGCAAACCAGTTCAGGGCATGGACGAAAATTTGGTGGTACAGGGTTAGGTCTGTCTATTAGTCGGCAGTTTTCTTTGTTGATGGGCGGGGATACGGGTGTTGAAAGTCGTGTAGGTGAAGGCTCTAACTTCTGGTTTACTGTGGTGATGACTAAGGCTGAGAATCAGGTAAAGAAAGTCAAATCTGTCGCTGTCATTGAGCAAAGCCTTGTGCCGAAACATCTCTTGTTGGTTGAGGACAATATCGTCAATCAAAAGGTAGCGCAGGCGATGATTAAACGCCTTGGACACAAAGTAGATGCCGTATCTAATGGCGAGGAAGCCGTCAAAATTCTGCAAATTGTGAATTACGATTTGGTGTTGATGGATTGTCAAATGCCTGTAATGGATGGTTATCAAGCGACGCAAGCCATCCGTTCTGGCGAGTTTGGTCATGCCCTGAATCCTAGCGTGCCGATTGTTGCATTAACGGCAAATGTCGTACAAGAGGATCGTGATGCCTGCTTTGCCGCAGGCATGGATGATTTCTTGTCTAAGCCTTTTGATATCCAAGCCTTAGTCAGCATATTGGCAAAATGGTTGCCAGAGCAGGATGCTTAAGGACGGCAGTTTGGTGTTTTGTGTTCCTGCTGTTGTGCCGTGCGCATGATGTATAAGGCTTCTGGTACACGTTCACTGAGTTGCTGAATGCGCGTGTCATCCGAAGGGTGAGTGGACATCCATTCTGGAACTTGTTCTTTTTTGTTCTGTTTCATTTTTTGCCACAGCTTCGGAGCTTCTTCTGGGTTAAAGCCAGCTTTTGCCATGATGTCTAAACCCAGAAGATCGGCTTCTGTTTCGTGCGCACGAGAGTAGGGCATTAAAATGCCAAACTGTACACCTAATCCTAAGGCGGCAATGGCAAGCTGTGTTCCTTGATCACGGTTGCTGGCGAGCCCTAAGACGACAAGACCAAGATTAGCCAGTGTTCCTGCACTCATGCGCTCATTGGCGTGGTGTGATAATACGTGCGACATTTCATGCCCAATGATTGCCGCCAACTGATCTTGGTTGTTCGCAATCTTGAGAATACCCGTATAAACGCCAATTTTACCACCAGGCAAGGCAAAAGCATTCGCTTGGGAGTCTTCAAAAACAACAACCTCCCAGTTTCCGACCACTTCTTGACTCAATGCTGAAACGACACAGGTTACATAGCGGTTAACTTTCTGGTCTTTATTGATGGTCTTTTCCTGTTTCATCTGGGCAAAAGATTTCGCACTGGTCGTTGCTAGACCCGTTTCATCTTGCATCAGAAGTTGACTGCGACCCAAAGGACTGGTTGCGCAAGCGGAGAGCAGAAAACTACCGAAGAGGGGAATAAAAAATCTTTTTACGTGCTTGATAAACATTTTATTGGTCTTTATGGGTTAATTCTGGCATCATTATCGCTATTAAGTAGTGCGAATCACTCAGCTGGTGAGCTTTGTTTTGTATCACACGTTAATCTATTCTCTGGCATTTTAAGGTAAGTAATGTTTGTAAATCAACAGGTATTGACAGCAAAAGAACTGCATGAGTGGTTGGTTAAACATAAGGTTGTTGCCAATTTACCTCCCGTATTAACACGATTGGATGCGTTGTTGCGTGATCCTCGCGTGTCGGTTGAGCAAATTTCAGCCTTATTAGCCGCCGATGTAACCATCAGTGCGAATATCATGAAAGCGGTAGGAGCCATGCGCTATGTTACTGTCGGTCCAGCAGAAAGTCTAACCGATGCGGTGAGTCGTCTGGGGTTTGGTGATGTGCGCGTCATCGCATACGCGGCTGTTTTTGTGTCACGTATTGCGCCGACCCCTAATATTCCGCAAAAAACCTTTTGGATGAGTGCCTTTGTGTCAGCCGTGGCGGCGCGTGAATTAGCAAGTCATTTAACTCGGTTGGGGTTAGGGAAGTTCGATCCGTCAACCGCATTTCTATTAGGCTTGGCACATGATATTGGCATGCTCGTTTTAGATGCATATGCCCCAAAAACCTATAAAGAAGTCATTGCACACAGTTATTTTAATCCTTCAGCCTTGTCTCGTCATGAAAAGGATGCTTTAGGGGTTAATCATGGGGTTGCAGGTGCGGTACTCATGAAAGTATGGGGGCTTCCTGAAGCGTGGATCATGGCGGTTGCAGGGCATAGTTTTCCAGCTCGCCTGCCAAAAGAGTTTCAACCATGGGCAGATTTGTTGTTGGCGGCAGAAAGTATGGCTTTCTATTTGGGTTATCACAACGGCGTATGTCAAGCGCAAAAGCCTGAAGTTGTACCAGAGTTGGTGGTACAACGACTGCATCATATGCACTTTGATCCAAGTGAGTGCTGTCAGCTGGGTGATCGCATTCGTAAACTGGTTGACCAAGAGGGTTGGGCAAAGTTGGTGGATGACTTGCCAACTTGAGTTAGGCTCACAGCTAGACACTTTGTTATTCGATGTCTAGCTTAAACCCGATGCTTTCTAGTCGTTTGCTTTCAGAAATTAAATCCATTTTGGTTAATGGGTTATGATCGATCCAGTCTTGCGTAAAGCTCAGTGTGATGCTACGCCCTTCTACCCTGAGTGTGGCCTCGGGCATGGCATCATCACGACCACGATGCAAACGAACGGCTAGACGCAATAACACCGTTAAATGTAGCATAATTGGCGCGAGTTCATGATCAATACTGTTTAATTGTTCTAGGTCAAGCGGCAATATTTTAGATCGGTGATGCAATCCCATCCAAGCCAGTAATGCCTGCTCATATTGCGTAAATCCTGCTAGGTCTGCGTTTTGCAAGATGTAGGCGGTATGATGGCGATAGCGACGACTGGAAATAAAGTAGCCTACCTCATGCGTTAAAGCCGCCCACCGCAGTAAGAGTTTGGCATCAATATTGGGGTGACTAAACGCCCAAGCGTGGCAAATTTGATCAAAGAAGCTTTCCGCACATACCGCAACCCTTTGTGCCTGAGTTGTGTCCACACGGCTGGTCGCCAGTAAGGATTGAATACTGGTTTCACGCACATCTTGGATATGATTGGCGCGTCCTAGCATGTCCAAAATGAGCCCTTCACGCAAAGCCCCTTGTGATACCGACATACGGTCAATGGCTAATAATTGAAATGCCGCCATGAGTACCGCTAAACCGCCCCCAATGACGGGTTTGCGATCATCAGACAGTCCCGTTAGTTTGATCTCCGCTAATTCACCGCCTTTAATCAGGTGATGTGCCAATTTTTGCATGCCTTCTAGGGTAATGCCGTCAGAGCTCCATTGATTGCCCACCAGTATTTCGCTAATGGCTTTGATGCTACCACTGGCACCAATGGCTTTGTCCCAACCTAAGGACTTGAGGCGGTTGACGTGTGGTCTTAGCGTAAGCTGGCAATAGCGTACAGCATCTGCAAAGGCTTCTGCTGAGAGGTTGTTGGTGAGGTTAAATCGTTGCGTCATGGCGACACAGCCCATTTCGGTGCTGATCATCCGTTTCGATTCAGTTTTATCGCCAATAATAAACTCAGTACTGCCGCCACCAATATCAATGACAAGGCGTTGCGTATCATCAGGTGGTAAAAAATGGGTCACGCCAACGAAGATTAATCGCGCTTCTTCATGCCCAGCGATAATCTCGATATGATGACCTAAGGCTTCTTGTGCGCGTTCTAAGAAATCGCCCGCATTACTTGCCAATCGCAATGTGTTCGTACCGACAGCACGGATATTGGCGGTCTCTATTCCCCTGAGTCTTTGCTGAAAACGTGACAAACAAGCCAGTGCGCGTTCTTGTGCGTCAGTGGAAAGATTGCCTTGTTCATCTAGCCCAAGACGTAGGCGGACGGTTTCTTTGTGACGATCAACTAATTGTACTTGCCCATTCACTTCACGGGCAATGATCATATGAAAGCTGTTAGAGCCAAGGTCGATGGCAGCGTAAGAAGGCGTAAGATCCATAATACTAGCACTCTACTGTTGCGTATAATGATATTGCTAAAAAATACCATTTTAACACGATAAGGTCAATTCCGTGTGTTTTTGTATGAAGGAGAATGTCAATGTTGGACAAGTGGTTTGATCAATTACAGGATAGAGAAGGATGTTGGGCAGAAAAATATGATCTGCGAGAGAAACTATTTGGGCGTGCCGATGTCGCCCCTTTATGGGTTGCGGATATGGATTTTGCCACACCGCCATTTGTATTAGAAGCCATTCAACAGCGTTGTCAACAGTATCCTGTCCTAGGTTATACCGAAATTCCCGCATCATTGGCACAAGTCGTTTGTGCGTGGCAACTGCGTCAACATCAGTGGGAGGTGAATGCTGAGTCGGTGGTTTGGTTGTCGGGCGTAGTGAGTGGTATTTATTTGTCGATTCAAGCCTTTACTCAGCCAGATGACGCGGTCATGGTCTTTACGCCCGTGTATGCACCTTTCATGCGTTCGGTGCGTCATTTAGGTCGTCGGTTGGTGGAACAACCGATGATGATTGATGATCAGTTTCGCTATCAACTTGATTTTACCGCCATTGAGCAGAGTATCATCACTGAACAAATTAAGTTGTTGTTATTATCGAATCCGCATAATCCGTCAGGACGTGTGTGGACGAAAGGCGAGTTACAACAGCTTGCCGATATTTGCCTGCGTTACGGGGTTAAGGTGGTTTCTGACGAGGTGTGGAGTGATTTACTGCTTGACTCCAGCGCAAAGCATACGCCTCTCGCCAGCTTGTCCGCAGACATCGCGCATCAAACGATTACTCTTAATGCACCCAGCAAAACCTTTAATCTTGCCGCCTTGCACACCGCTTATGCGTTAATTGCCAATCCTCAATTGCGACAGGCGTTGGTGCGTCAACATCAACAGACACGCGCGGGAGAAGCAGGTTTATTTGGGTTGGTGGCATTACAGTCGGCTTATTCTGATGCGGGACGTGGATGGTTAACCGCTTTGCAGAACTATTTGCGTCATAATTTGGATTGGGTGGATCACTATGTGCGTGAACATTGGGGCGTTCAAACCATGCGACCAGAGGCGAGTTATTTGTTGTGGATGCGGTTTGATGGGTTCGTATCACAAGATGATTTGATGCGTCATTGTGTGCATGAGTTAGGCTTAGGATTGAGCAATGGTACTCAATTTGGTGATGCTGGGAAGGGATTTATGCGTCTTAATTTTGCCTTATCAAAAGATCAGTTGGTTAAGGTTTTAGCAAAGCAGAATAACGTGCTATAATAAAATTATTCTATCTCTTTATTTTTCAGACTAACAGCGATTAAATACTTCCATGGATAAGACCTACGACCCTTCTGCCATTGAACAAAAATGGTACCCTATTTGGGAAAATAACGGCTATTTCAAACCACAAACGCAAGGCGATGATACCTATTGCATCATGCTTCCTCCTCCTAATGTGACAGGTAGCTTGCATATGGGGCACGCTTTCCAAGATACGATTATGGATGCCTTAGCTCGCTATCATCGTATGTCAGGTAAACGCACCCTTTGGCAACCTGGTACTGACCATGCAGGCATTGCCACACAGATGGTGGTGGAGCGTCGCTTGTCAGCTGAAAAAGTCAGCCGTCATGATTTGGGTCGTGAAGCCTTCTTAGAAAAAGTATGGGAATGGAAAGCTGAATCAGGCGGTACGATTACGCGTCAGATGCGTCGTTTGGGTGCAAGTTGTGATTGGTCGCGTGAGCGATTTACCATGGATGACGGCTTAAACGATGCCGTTAAAGAAGTCTTCGTTCGCCTATTTGACGATGGCTTAATTTATCGTGGTAAGCGGTTGGTTAACTGGGATCCTGTGTTACAAACAGCCGTATCTGATCTTGAAGTGATCAGCGAAGAAGAGCTGGGGAATATGTGGCATTTCCGCTATCCGCTGACCGATGGTTCAGGCAGTTTGGTGGTGGCAACCACACGTCCAGAAACCATGCTGGGTGATACGGCTGTTGCGGTTAATCCAGAGGATGAACGCTACAAAGCCTTTATTGGTAAAACGATTACCTTGCCTTTGGTTGGGCGTGAAATCCCGATCATCGCCGATGATTATGTTGATCCTGCCTTTGGGACAGGCTGTGTGAAAATCACGCCAGCGCATGACTTTAATGACTATGCCATTGGTCAGCGTCATGCCTTACCGATGATCACCATTCTGACACCGACCGCGCACATCAATGATAACGCACCCGAAGCCTATCGTGGTTTAGACCGCTTTGAAGCGCGTAAGCGTGTGGTCGCTGATTTAGAAGCACTGGGCTTATTAGTTGAAATCAAACCGCATAGCCTCATGGTACCACGTGGTGATCGTACTCAGTCGGTCATTGAACCAATGCTGACCGATCAGTGGTTCGTTGATTTAACGCGTGATACTCAGCCAGATGGTCGCAAGGGCGGTAAGTCGGCGATTACGGATCCTGCCTTAGCCTGTGTGGCAGATGGTCGTGTTAAATTTGTACCAGACAACTGGTCGAACACCTACAACCAATGGCTTAACAACATTCAGGATTGGTGCATTAGCCGTCAAATTTGGTGGGGACATCGTATTCCTGCATGGTATGACGACAATGGTACTGTCTATGTGGCGCGAACCGAAGCAGAAGTGCGTCAGAAATATCATCTTGAAGCCCATCTTGCGCTTCATCAAGACACTGACGTGTTAGATACTTGGTTCTCTTCTGCCTTGTGGCCCTTTAGCACCCTTGGTTGGCCAAATCAAACGCCAGAGCTTAAAGATTTCTACCCAACTAGTACCCTAGTCACTGGTTTTGATATTATCTTCTTCTGGGTTGCGCGTATGGTGATGTTCGGCTTGTATTTTGCCGAAGATGTGCCTTTCAAAACCGTTTATGTGCATGGTTTGGTGCGTGATTCTGAAGGGCAGAAAATGTCTAAATCAAAAGGGAACGTATTAGACCCGATTGATTTAATTGACGGTATCACCTTAGAAGACTTAGTCGCCAAACGTACTACTGGCTTGATGCAACCTGAAATGGCGAAGAAAATCGAAGCCAAAACCCGTAAAGAGTTTGAAGGTGGGATTCCTGCCTACGGCACCGATGCCTTACGTTTTACCTTTGCTTCTTTAGCCAGTAATGGGCGTGATATTCGTTTTGATCAAAAACGCTGTGAAGGCTATCGTAATTTCTGTAACAAGTTGTGGAACGCAACGCGCTATGTGTTGATGAACACGGAAGGTCAGGACACAGGCTTAGATGCTGCGGCTGAGTGTGCGTATAGCCAAGCCGACAAGTGGATTATCTCTCGCTTACAACAGACAGAAGGTGAGGTGATTCGTCATTTCGAGCAGTATCGTTTGGATCTGTTGTCGCAGGAAGCTTATGATTTCTTCTGGTCAGACTATTGCGATTGGTACTTAGAACTCACCAAGCCAGTCTTAAACAATCCTGACAGTAGCGAAGCACAAAAACGTGCGGCACGTAAAACCTTGGTGCGTGTGCTAGAAGCAACCTTGCGTCTATTGCATCCGATCATGCCATTCATTACTGAAGAAATCTGGCAGAGAGTTGCACCTTTGGCAGGCAAATCTGGCGATACCATCAGTACCCAGTCTTTCCCTCAACCTCGTGCAGATGGTATTTGCGATATTGCGCTAGGTGATATTGCTTGGTTGCAAGAGGCGATTCTTGCGGTGCGTCGTTTACGTGCCGATTTAAGCGTTGCGCCTAGCAAGCCAATTTCATTGATTGCTGTGGATGCTAAGGAGAGCGATCGTCAGCGATTGACCCAATTCTCGGCTTATCTCAAGTTCTTAGCTAAGGTTGAGCAGGTATCCTTTGCTGACGAAGACCCAGCGCAATCAGCCGTTGCTGTGGTCGGCGGTCATCTCAAATTATTCCTACCTATGGCTGGTTTGATTGATTTTGAAGCTGAAAAGGCGCGTTTGCAAAAAGAAATGGCAAAATTGGATGTAGAAATCGAAAAACTCAGTGGTAAGTTATCTAATTCTGGATTTGTGGACAAAGCACCACCAGCCTTGGTTGAAAAGGAACAAGCACGGTTAACAGAATTACAAACAGCAAAAGTGAATTTGGAGAAGCAGTATGGCGCGTTATAATGTGATCACTCGTTTTTTGCCTTTATATGTTGGTTTATCTTTGGTGACAGCTCAGTCCTTATATGCGGAGGAGGAGGCTGTGTCAGCACCTGCGGCTACGAGCACCAGCAACAGTAGTGAATCTGCTTCTCATGCTAATACCAGCACTTCTGGCGGTTCAGCAGGATCATCTTCTTCTGCGAACGCACAAAAAAAGATTGATGTTAAGGGGATTACGCCAACCAAAAATTGGGTATCAGATCGTGTTGAAACGCCCATCCGCTCTTGCACTACCGACAAATGTCGTATCGTAAAAAGCATTCATCCTGGTAATGAAATTACCGTAACTGGTTATACCCCTGATGGGTGGGCTTATGTGAGTGTTGGTGATGTTAAGGGGTTTATCCCAAAACGCTACCTGCAAGATACGCCTTTGCTCGTCATTGGTAATGATGCCAAGTCTGGTGAAGTGAATGGCGTTTCGTTACAAAATACCAAGTCAGAGGTAGATGCGTTGATGAAACGTGCTGAAACGGCTGAAGGTGAAACAGGGTCATTGCGTAAAGAAAACTACGAGTTAAAGCAAGAACTTGATTATATAAAAGGCTTGTCGAATCAAACTTTACAGGTGAATGAAGAAAACCGTCGTTTGAAAACAGAAACCGAAATGCTTAGACAACGTAATGAGATTCTTGAGCAAGAGGCTCGCGATGGCGAAGGTCGAGATCAACGTGCTTGGGTGATTGTCGGTGCGGGCATCATTTTGGTGGGTTGGTTGTTAGGGCGTTTTGCGCGTATGCCACGTCGTAAGGGCTGGAATCAGGTGTAATTATAATGGTCTAATATACCTGTAGGAAGTTATAGTCTATAATTTCCCAAAAAAGG
>CAZLOM010000068.1:0-11306 GCA_964561185.1 uncultured Piscirickettsiaceae bacterium | reverse complement strand
CAGGCAGACCTGCTGTGTTTTGTCGTTTTTCTGGCTGTAATTTGTGGAACGGGCTGGAGACAGGGCGGGCAACGGCAGAGTGTCGTTTTTGCGATACGGATTTTGTTGGTACGAATGGCGCGTTTGGCGGTAAATATACAGCACTCGCCTTGGCGGAACAGATGCGTCGCTTATGGACGGGAGATGAAGTCTCACCCTTGTTTTGTGTGCTCACAGGGGGCGAGCCAGCCTTGCAGTTTGATGAAGCCTTAAAAACGGCCCTGCACGCACAAGGGTTTGAGATTGCGATGGAAACCAATGGCACGATTGCCCTAAAAGCACAGCCTGATTGGGTATGTGTTAGCCCCAAAGGAAAAATTCCACTACAAGTGACTTCAGGGCAGGAACTGAAACTCATTTATCCTCAGCCTGATCATCCTGTTGATCCTGCTCAGTTTACTGAGTTTGCTTTTGATCATTTTTATTTACAACCCTTAGACGCAGAAGGGTGCGATCACAAGGCGCAAGCAGTGGCTTATTGTTTGGCGCATCCGCGTTGGAAATTGAGTTTGCAAACGCATAAGCTACTAGGGATTGAGTAAATCCCTGTTTTTTCTTTATGATTCGTTTGCCGCTATGTCCGTGTAGCTGATTTGTGCCAACATCTGATCGGCTTCGTGAATGTATTTACCACGACTAAAAATCAACTGCCAACGTCTTCCACCCACTTGTCGCCATAAGCGAGCGGCACGAACTCCCGCCAACAAACAGGCGCGAATGCGATTGGCATTGTTTTGTTGTGTCAGATAACCATGTGCCCCACGAATAATGACTTTAGGTCGTGTTCTGGCGAGGGTTTCGGTATAGGCTAATGCCAAGCCAGCAAGGGTGTTTTCATGTAGCAAGCCGAAATGGTTAACCTGTGCTTGTGAGGTTTCTAATTTCTTGAAAATGGCGGTTTCGAGTTCTGGCGATTCCGACATTGCTTTTTCGAGGGCTAAGAGCGCAATCACATATTGCGTAATTTGAATGTTACGGGTTTCCCCTAAATGCTTTGTCGCACCCATCTGCACGCGCATGGTCTGCAATCCAAGACGTAAATTACCGACTTCACCAAAGGTTTCAAGGGTGGTTTGTGGGTTTTCTACAAACAGAGCCTTTAATAGGCTGGTTAAGGCAACCGAATCTGCCTGACCTTGTGTGGCGATTTGGTGAACCAAATAAGCCGCTTGGTAAACGCCTGCAAAGGCAATGGTTTTGTCTCGTTGAGTGTATTGGGTCATATTGTCCGTATCTTTCGTCTGTATCTTTTTGGGTCAGTGTTAATTTCATGCAATCAATGAGCAGATGCAATAATCGCACCACCTAGGCAAATATCCTGATCGTATAATACCACCGATTGCCCTGGTGTAATGGCGCGTTGTGGTTCATCGAAGTAAAGTTTAAGCGCTTGATCCGAAATGGCAACAACATGGCAGGCTTGTGCGGGTTGACGATAACGCACTTTTGCCGTGAGTTTGCGCCCCAGTTCAGGCGGTTGATGGCACCAAGAGAGCTGATCTGCCGAAAGATGATGTTTGAGTAACGCAGGATGCTGATGCCCTTGTACCACAATCAAACGGTTGTGTCGCATATCCTTATCTGCCACAAACCACGCATCTGCTTCTGAGCCCTGACCACCCCCAATGCCTAAGCCTTTGCGTTGACCAAGGGTGTAATAAGCCAGTCCCGTGTGCTGTCCAACAACCTTTCCTTCTGGTGTGATCATATCACCTGCTGTCTGTTGGTCTAAATAATTTTGTAAAAAGTCTTTGAATTTTCGTTCCCCAATAAAACAAATACCTGTGCTGTCTTTTTTATCGTGAGTAACAAATCCCATCTGTTCGGCAATGGCGCGAACGGCTGGCTTCTCTAACTCACCCACGGGAAACAGAGCGCGAGACAGTTGGTGTTGTTTGAGGGTATAAAGAAAATAACTTTGGTCTTTATTCTTGTCTAAGCCTGTCATTAACTGAAACGCCTCTCGTTGGTAGCCAATACGTGCATAGTGACCTGTGGCAATGGCTTGCGCACCAATCGCAATGGCTTCGTCCAAAAAGACTTTGAATTTGATTTCACGGTTGCATAGAATGTCAGGATTAGGGGTTCTGCCTTGGGCATACTCCTGTAAGAAATCAGCAAAGACGCTGTCCCAGTATTGTTTAGAAAAGTTGCGAATGTGTAAGGGGATGCCAAGTTTATCGCACACCTGTTGTGCGTCGAGCATGTCTTGACGGGCAGGGCAATAGTCATCAGTGTCATCGCCTTCCCAATTTTTCATAAACAAGCCTTCTACTTGGTAGCCTTGTTGTAGCAATAGGTAAGCGGCGACAGAGGAGTCAACGCCACCAGACATTCCAACGATAATGCGACAAGGGGGAGTAATCATATATCTACTATCTAACAATCAGTGGTAAACAAGCTACTATTCTAACCGATGATGATAGGTTATGGCAGTTGTGATCGGCCTACAAACGATCAAAAATTGATCCTTCACGTGGATTAAAGAGCTTACTGTACCAATGTTGTGCGTAATCATCGGTCATGCCAGCGATATAATCACAGAGCAAACGCATTCGCGCCTGTTCATCTCCTGCCTGTTCAAGTTTCTGTTGTGTCTTGTGAGGCAATAGGCGATCACTGTTGGCTGACAAGACTTGAAACAACTCCATAACCATTACCTGTCCTTTGTATTCGAAGGCTTTAATGGCAGGAATACTGATCATATAATCCCAAACCAGTTGTTTCAATACCCCTAAGGCACGAGCCGATTCTGGGCGCATCTCTACTTGACAGGAAAGCAAAAGATGCTCAAATTCAGGCAAGCGCAGGATACGAATGGCACGAACAAAGTGTCCAACCAAGTGGCTAATGCCCCGTTTGCGTAAGCGCGATTGATCAGAAAACAACCATTGTGTGATCTGTTCATGATCTATGCCTGTGTCATCAGTAAAGGCAGGATCGGTCAATACTTGCTGTCGCCAGTCTTGCTCACGAATCATGCCCATGGCAATGGCATCTTCTAGGTCATGCACCCCGTAGGCAATATCATCTGCCAAGTCCATGATGGCGGTATCTAAGGCATGATAACAGGCTTTCGCGTGGGCTCCCTCTTGTCGCTTGTGTTGTGTAAGGGTGTCTTGATCGGCAGGGCTAAAGGGGGAAATCACCCAGTCGCGGACATGACCTTCTTCGGCGAGCAGTGATTTTGGTGGTTGCCAAATATGGGTATTGATCAAGCGAACATTTTCTAAAGGGCGTTGACACATCTGTTGATAGTCTGCGTCTTGTCGTACCACATCGGGATAGAGTACAGGATATTTCATCACACCAAGGAGGGCGCGACGGGTTAAATCTTGTCCGTGATGATCGCTGTGTTCTCCCAGTTTGCTCAAGATGCGTAGGGTTTGACCATTGCCTTCAAAACCACCGTGCTGGCGCATCATGATGTTTAATGCCACTTCACCACCATGCCCAAAGGGCGGGTGTCCAAGATCATGCGCCATACAGATGGCTTCAATCAAATAGGGAGAGGGTAAGTGTTGATAGCAGTCTTGACAGTCTTTACGGGAGTCATTCTGGGCTTGCGTTTGCAAAAACTCGACAATGCCTGAGCCAATTTGCGCCACTTCTAAACTATGCGTCAAACGGGTGCGATAAAAATCCCCTTGATGTAAGCCTAAAATCTGTGTTTTGGCTTGTAACCGACGAAAGGCGGCAGAGTGAATGATCCGCGACCGATCGCGCGACCAAGGGTCTCGTTGATCTGTTTTCCGTAATAAAGGGTCTGCTGTTTGTTGGCTCAGGCGATCCGTCCAAGGCATGGCAATTCAGCTCCTGTTGAGGTTGGGTAAATGCTCAAGAATACATCATACAGGATTTTGAACCTTGTATTTGTTTTCTTGTGACTTGTATTGATCAATAATCATGGCTCATGATACCATGAGGACATGAAAGCAAATTTGATTTATCTTGATGTTAAACGGATAGATGAATCCATGTGCGGTTTACAAGGAAACCATGTTTTGAACACCAAACGAGCCAACTCAATCAATTTTTCCTTTCTTGCCGAACATGATCCGCTGTTTTTGCAGTTGGCAACCTCGGCTGAACTTGCCTTTACGCATGACCCTAATGTTACGTTGATTAAATTGCGTCAATTGGGTGAAGCGATGGCGCAATATCTGGCGACAGAATCTGGGGTTGAATTTGATGAGCAAACCACGCAGGCGGATTTGCTCTATCAGTTGGGTCGAGAATTGAACTTAGATTACATCGTTCGCAGTCTGTTCAAAACGCTCAGAGTCGAAGGCAACAAGGCAACCCACCATTTCAAAACCGACCCTCAAACCGCTTTGGATGGCTTAAAAGTCGCTCACCAATTGGCGATCTGGTTTCATCGCTCATTTAGTCCTAATGCGTCACAGTTCGTTGCTCAGGCGTTCATTTCACCAAGCCTCACAATGGGTGTCAGTCAGCAAGCGCAACAAGAAGCCTTGCTGGAACAGCAACGGCAAGATTATGAGCGTAAAATCCAACAACTTCAGCAACAGCTTAGTCAACAAGACGACGCGACCAAAAACGAACACAAGCAACAGGTCAGTCAGAAAACCGCATCTGCCAGTCAATATGTTGTACTCGATGAAGCACAAACCCGACTCCTGATTGACGTTCAACTGCAAGAAGCTGGTTGGGAAGCTGATACCGTTGCGCTTGATTATCGTAAAGGCGCACGCCCTGAAAAGGGAAAAAATAAAGCCATTGCCGAATGGCCAACTCAACTGAACGGTGAAAATGGTCGTGCCGATTATGTGTTGTTTGTGGGATTAACGCCTCTAGCCGTTGTCGAAGCGAAAAAAGAAAACACCAATGTGGCAGGCAAGATTCCACAAGCTGAGCGTTACAGTAAAGGACTTAGCCTACTGCCATCGTTAATCGGTGCTTGGAAAACGGCAGGTATGAGTATCGCTTGGTCAGATGGGGAAAAAGGTCACTACAAAGTGCCTTTTGTTTATTCCTGTAATGGTCGTCCTTATGTGAAGCAGTTAGCCGAGCAATCGGGTATTTGGTTTCGTGATGTTCGTCAACACAGCAATCTAAAGCGTGCATTACCAGAGTTTCACAGTCCTGATGGTTTACTTGATTTGCTCAAACGCGACAAGGCAAAAGCAGAGTTGAACTTGCGAGAAGAACCCTTTGGTTATCTCAAAATTCGCAATTACCAGCAAAAAGCGATTCATGCGGTTGAAAATAGCTTATCAAAAGACATCCGAACCGCTTTATTGGCAATGGCAACAGGAACAGGAAAAACTCGAACGATTTTAGGTTTGATGTATCGCTTCCTAAAAGCAGAGCGTTTTAAGCGTATTTTGTTTTTGGTTGACCGTACCGCATTGGGTTCACAAGCGGTTGATAGCTTCAAAGATGTGACCTTAGAAGCCAATCTATCTTTGGCTAAGCATTACAACATTGCTGAACTGGGTGATATGGCGGCAGAAGCAGAAACAAGAGTCCAAGTCGCTACGGTGCAAGCCATGGTGAAACGCATTTTTATGAGCGACAATCCGCCAACCATCGACCAGTTCGATTGCATTATTGTTGATGAAGCCCATCGAGGTTATACCCTCGATCAGGAAATGACGGAGGGTGAGCTGGCAACGCGTGATGCGTCACAATACCTGTCTAGTTATCGTCGGGTATTGGATTATTTCGATGCGGTCAAAATTGGACTAACTGCCACACCCGCCAAGCACACCACCGATATTTTCGGGCATCCTGTTTATACCTACTCCTACCGTGAGGCGGTTGCTGATGATTGGTTAATTGACCATGAACCGCCCATTCGCTATGAAACGCTTCTCAGTCAAAACGGTATTCATTTTGATAAGGGCGAACAGGTACAAGCCATTAATACCAAAACAGGTGAAATCGAAACGGCCGATTTAGAAGATGAGTTGGATTTTGATGTTGCTGTTTTTAACCGTCGTGTCATTAACGAGAATTTCAACCGTGTTATTTGTGAGCAGTTAGCAAAAGAACTCGACCCCACGGGTGAAGAGAAAACGATGATTTTCTGTGCTACTGATTTACATGCCGACATGGTGAAACGCTTGCTTGACGCTGAGTTTAAGGCGGTGTGGGGAGCGGAATACAACCAAGCGGCTGTGGCTAAAATCACAGGGCAAAGCGATAAGGTGAATGAACTCATTCAAAAATACAAGAATGAACGCTACCCCAATATTGCGATTACCGTGGACTTATTGACGACTGGTATTGATGTACCGAAAATCTGCAACTTGGTGTTTATGCGTCGGGTAAAATCGCGTATTCTCTACGAGCAGATGATTGGACGCGCTACCCGTCGTTGTGATGAGATTGGCAAAACCGTATTCCGCATTTATGATCCCGTTGATATTTACGCCACCTTACAAGAAGTCAGCACCATGAAGCCCTTGGTGAAAAACCCCAATATCACCATGGCGCAGTTGATCGAAGAACTCACCGATCCGCAACGACTTGAAACCGCCATGAACAGCGCGGGTGAACAAGAGGGAGAAACTCATGCGGATGTGGTGTTGAATCAACTCAGTCAAAAGCTGATGCGCGTATTGCGTAAGGCTGATAAAAAGGCTGAAAATAGCCCAATCATCAAACAAGCCTTAACGGAACTGCATCAGTCTTGGGGTGTTGAACCCAAAAAACTGCATCAGCATTTACATCACTTAGGGGTTCAACAATCAGCAAAATTTCTGATCAAACATTCAGGCATAGCGCAACAAGTTGAAACGATCAAAATATTGCTAGGGAGTGAATACAAGCCAATCTTATCTGACCATGAAGATAAATTCTTGGTAAGAGAACAAAGCTATGGTGATTACAATCGCCCAGAAGACTATTTAGACAGTTTTAACCAGTTTATCAGGCAACAGATCAACCAGTCTGCCGCCTTATCGGTCGTAGTGAATCGTCCACGCGATTTAACGCGCGAACAACTCAAAGAAGTTAAGCTATTATTGGATGGTGCAGGTTACAGCGAAGCGAAACTGCAAGCCGCTGTTCGTAATCAAACCAATCAAGACATTGCCGCCAGTATCATTGGGCATATTCGCCGTGCCGCTTTAGGTGAGCCGTTGATGTCATTTGAACAGCGTGTAACCCTTTCCATGAATCGAATTTACACCTCATATACTTGGACAATGCCACAGAAAAAATGGCTAGATCGGATTGCCAAACAACTGGTGCATGAAGTAGTGCTAGATCGTCAGTTTGTGAATAACCGATTTGCACAAGATGGTGGCGCAAAACACCTTGATAACATACTCGATCAACGCCTAGATAGCCTGCTCACGGAGCTTAATGAAGCTATCTGGGACATACCGAATGCGGCTTAATCTTTAGGAAACCCCAATGAATCATAATGACATTGTGCAAAAACTCTGGAATCTCTGCGATGTGTTGCGAGATGATGGTATTAACTATTCCGATTATGTCACCGAATTGGTGCTACTGCTGTTTATTAAAATGGTCAACGAAAACACCGAAGCTGGTACACTCAGCAAGCATACTTTGCCCGCAGGTTGTCGCTGGACGGACTTAAACAGTAAATCTGGGATTAATTTATTGAATGATTATAAGCGTATTTTACTCGGGCTTTCGACAGGTAAGGACGCATTGGGTAATATCGTTCATGAAGATCCGTTAATTGCTGCCATTTATGCCGATGCACAAACGCGATTGCGTGAGCCCAAGCATTTAGAGCAGATGATTAAAACGCTTGATCAAATTGACTGGTTCAGTGCCGCTAAAGATGGTTTGGGCGATTTGTACGAGGGCTTATTAGAAAAGAACGCTTCAGAAACCAAATCGGGAGCTGGACAATATTTTACGCCTCGTGCCTTGATTAACAGCATGGTGCGTTGCTTAAAACCACAAGCAGGTGAAACCATCCAAGACCCATCAGCAGGCACAGCAGGCTTTCTAATCGCCGCCGATCAATACATCAAACAACACACTGATGACTTGTATGACCTCACCGAGCAGGAACAGATATTTCAAAAAAATAAAGCCTTTATTGGCGTAGAACTTGTTCCCTCGACCCGTCGATTAGCCTTAATGAATTGCTTATTACACGGTATGGAAGGTGATAACGAAGGCGTGGTGCATTTGGGTAATGCCTTGGGTGATGTCGGTAAAAACTTAGCTAAAGCCGATATTATTCTGGCAAATCCACCCTTTGGTACAGCGAAAGGCGGTGAGGCGAGTATTACCCGTGATGATCTCACCTACAAAACCAGCAATAAACAATTAGCTTTTTTACAGCACATTTACCGCAACCTTAAAGCAGGTGGACGAGCGGCGGTAGTCTTGCCTGACAATGTGTTATTTGAAGCAGGCGTAGGTACAGAAGTCCGTAAAGATTTGATGAACAAATGCAACCTGCACACGATTTTGCGCTTACCAACAGGAATTTTTTACGCGCAAGGCGTAAAAACGAATGTATTATTTTTCACCAAAGGCACAGCCACGAACCCACATCAAGATGAAAACTGTACTCAGCAGGTTTGGGTGTATGACTTGCGTACCAATATGCCCAGTTTTGGCAAACGCACCCCTTTTACCGAAGCCCACTTAACACCCTTTGAAGCCGTCTATGGTAACGATGCCAAGGGAGTTAGTCCACGACAAGAAGGCGAATGGTCGTTTGGAGCAGAAGCAGTAGAAGCTGAAAAGGATGACATCAATCAGGGAGTTGATGAGCGATTAGCGCACAGTCGTTGGCGGTGTTTTAGTCGTGAGTGGATTGCAACCCACAAGAATGACTCGCTGGATATTAGTTGGCTCAAAGATGCGAATAGCGTTTCTGCCGCTAATCTTCCTGAACCCAGTGTACTTGCCAATGAAGCCAAAGCCGAACTCGAAGGCGCGTTGGCGGAATTAGAAGCGTTATTGGTAGCGTTGGGGGCGCGTGAAAATGTCTGATCTTATTCAAAACCATTCGCACTATGTGGCATGGGTTAGTGATTTGAAACAACAGTTCAGACAAATGCAACAAAAAGCAATTATTCAAGTTAATGCTTCGTTACTCACTTTTTATTGGCAACTTGGTGAGCAAATTATTCAGCAACAAGCAAAAACTGCATGGGGCGATGGTTTTCTTGAGCAACTTAGCCGAGATTTAATGTCTGAGTTTCCTGAAATGAAAGGTTTTTCTGTACGCAATTTAAAGTATATGCGTCAGTGGCGACGTTTTTATGATGGAATGATTGATGAGACAAATCGGCAACAGCTTGTTGCCGAATTAAGTCAGATTCCTTGGGGACATCACATCGTATTGATTTCAAAATGCAAAAATCAACAAGTCGCTAAGTTTTATCTTACTAAAACTAAAGAATTTGGCTGGTCTCGAAATGTGTTGCTTCATCATATCGATAGTGGTTTATACGAGCGAGAGGGTAACGCTTTAAGTAATTTTGCTCAAACACTACCACCTATCCAATCAGATCTCGCACAACAAACCTTTAAAGATCCGTACCTATTTGATTTTTTGAGTTTAGGGACTGCTCACTCTGAGCGCGAGTTAGAAAACGCCTTGGTAAAACATATCACGGACTTTTTAGTCGAATTAGGGGCTGGTTTTGCATACGTTGGTAAGCAGGTGCATTTAGAAGTAGGCGATCAAGATTTTTATCTCGATTTGTTATTCTATCACCTCAAGCTAAGAGCTTATGTAGTGATTGAGCTTAAAGCAGGAGAATTTAAGCCTGAGTATGCTGGAAAGTTGAGTTTTTATCTATCAGCCGTTGATGCTCAATTGAAAACGGAACAAGATCAACCAACCATCGGTTTGTTATTGTGTAAAACAAAGAATAAAGTGATTGCAGAATATACGCTACGAGATAACGCTAGACCAATAGGTATCGCAGAATATCAGTTAGCACAAGCATTACCTAAAGACTTGGAAGATAAATTGCCGAGTATCGCGCTCATTGAATCTGAGTTGGCAAAAGAGTTGGAAGGAGCAAACTAATGGCGGAGATGAATTTACCAGAGGGGTGGGTCATTGCTTCCTATAGTGATTTGTATGTTTCGGCTTCGAATGGCTTAAGTGGCACACAAACTAAAGATAAGAATGGTATTGCTGTTAGTCGGATAGAGACAATTGCGAATAAATTTATTGATTATGATCGCGTAGGGTATATTGAAAACTATGATAATGACAAGATAGAAAAGTACAGCTTGCAAAAAGGCGACATTCTATTTAGCCATATTAACAGCCCAAGTCACTTGGGTAAAACAGCTATATTTGATGGAAAAAAACCTTTATATCATGGGATAAACCTATTAAGAATAGTGATTGATAGAAGAGTTATTTTACCTGAAGTATTTAATTATCATTGTCGGTATCTCAGGGCATTAGGTGTTTTTTCACTTAACGCACAACACGCTGTTAATCAGTCTTCTTTAAACCAAAAAAAATTAGGTGCTTTTACTTGTCATCTCCCCCCACTCGCTGAACAAAAAGTTATTGCCAACCAACTCGACAACCTATTAGCCCAAGTCGAACGCACCAAAGCACGCCTCGAACGCATCCCCACGCTGATGAAACAATTCCGCCAATCGGTTTTAGCCGATGCCGTGAGTGGGAAGTTGACTGAGGGGTGGAGAGAGAGAGGTGGTTATGATGAAAAAGGCTACCCAGTAACATGGCAAAACTTAGGGCTATCTGAAGTTGGAGAACTATCTCGTGGTAAGTCAAAACATAGACCAAGAAATGATCCAAAATTGTTTGGCTCAGAATATCCTTTTATTCAAACTGGTGAGATTGCTAACTCTAATGGTTTCATAGCAAACGCATCAAAATGTTATAGCGAATTTGGTTTAAGTCAAAGTAAGCTTTTTCCGAAAGAGACGCTGTGTATAACTATTGCAGCGAATATTGCTGATACTGCTATTCTTGCAATAGATGCTTGTTTTCCTGATAGTGTTGTTGGTTTTACTTCTAATAAAGAAAAATGCAGTGTTTTATTTGTCAAATATCTAATAGATGTAAATAAGGAAAACCTTGAAGCCTTTGCACCAGCTACAGCACAAAAAAATATAAATCTTAAAGTGCTAAATGAAATGAAATTGCCGTTTCCTCCCCTCGAAGAACAAACCGAAATCGTCCGTCGTGTAGAAACCCTATTCGCTCATGCTGACAGCATCGAACAACAAGCCAAGGCAGGCTTAGAGCGTGTCAATCAACTCACCCAATCCATCCTCGCCAAAGCCTTTCGTGGCGAACTCAC
>CAZLOM010000067.1:0-11403 GCA_964561185.1 uncultured Piscirickettsiaceae bacterium | reverse complement strand
GACTGATAACGCTAAAACTTTAGCGTAAAAAACGATTCAAATCAAGTGATTTTTTGAGTAATTTTTTAGCCCGCTAGCATTTGACCTAAGCGACTTACCAACTGGCTATTTTCACTATAATCGACAGGGCAGTCGATCACCGTTACACACTGACGAGACAGCGCGGTTCTTAACGCAGGCAAGAGTTGATCGGCTTGTTCAATTCTGACCCCGACCGCACCAAAGGATTCAGCCAATTTCACAAAGTCGGGATTGTTAAATTCAACATACGCTGAACGACCAAACTCTCTTTCCTGTTTCCAGCGAATCAAGCCATAGCCTGAATCATTCCAAATCAGCACCACCAGTGCAAGATTGAGTCTTACCGCTGTTTCCAACTCTTGCACATTCATCAGAAAGCCAGCATCGCCTGTAACAGCGACCGCTGAACGATCGGGGTGAGCGAGTTTGGCGGCAACGGCACCAGGAAGGGCAATCCCCATACTGGCAAGACCGTTGGAAATAATGCAGGTATTCGGGAGTTCACAGCGGAACATGCGAGCCATCCACATTTTGTGTGCGCCAACGTCACAGATGGCAATGTCAGGCAGTTGCATTGCCGTTCTCAGATCCCAAATGATCTTTTGTGGTTTCAACGGAAATGCCGTAGAGTTTGCATGAAACTTCATTTCTTCAATCAGTGCATGACGTAAGGCACGATAAGGCGCGAGGTCGCGAGATGACTGTTTTATGCTTGTGTCAGTTGGGCGGGTCTGCTGATGGGTCTGTACCATCAGTTCCAGATTGCGTCCAATATCACCGAGTATTTCAACCGTAGGAAGATAGGCATCATCCACTTCGGCAGGCTGAGTATCAATATGAATGATGGTGCGATCGCGCGAAGGGTGCCAAGCGTGCGGGTGATATTCTGCCATGTCAAAACCAATACAGATGATCACATCGGCAATGTCAAACCCACAATTATGATAATCCCCTGACTGTAACCCAGCCGTGCCAATGGCCAACAAATGACGGAAGGAAATCACGCCTTTTGCCATAAAGGTATTGACCACAGGAATATGGAAATGTTCGGCAAATGCCTGTAAAAAGCCTTCAGCTTTGCCACGAGCAATGCCATTGCCAGCAAGAATCAAGGGGTTTTTAGCCTGTTTGATCAAGGCGAGTGCTTGATCTCGAACCTCAGGGTGTGCTCCAGAGCGCAGGGGTTCAGAGATGGTTAGGGGCGAGCGTTGCGTGTGCATTTTGGCAATGTTTTCGGGGAAGTCGATAAAGCAGGCCCCCGGTTTTTCACTCTGTGCCAACTTAAACGCTTTGCGAACCACTTCTGGCGTGGTGTCCGCGCTGAGAATTTGCGCAGAGTATTTGGTAATCGGGCGAAACATGGTGATTAGGTCAATGACCTGATGCGATTCCTTGTGCATCCGATTGGTCGAGGCTTGCCCTGCAATGGCAACCACAGGGGCTTTATCCATATTGGCATCGGCAACGCCTGTCACCAAATTGGTTGCCCCTGGTCCTAGTGTTGATAAACACACCCCAGCTTTTCCCGTTAAGCGACCATAGACATCTGCCATAAACGCCGCACCCTGTTCGTGGCGCGTGGTCACAAAAGTGATGGGGGAGTCGAGTAGGGCATCCATCATATTCAGATTTTCTTCACCGGGAATGCCAAAAATGTATTCCACCTGTTCGTTCTCTAAACAACGCACCATCAGTTGGGCGGCGTTTTGTCCCTCGTTTTGTTGACTCATTGTTCTGCCAACTGTTCAATAAGGGCAAAGAGCTTGGTGTGACTGCCTGCCATGGTCAGATCGGTGAGGTATTTGCCATTGATGACAAAACTAGGCACGGCTTCTAATTGATGCAATCCTGAAAGGTGTGCCGCGCGCGTAATCTCTTCATCAACGGTTTTATCGTTTGTCATGGTCACAAAAGAGGCTTGATTGAAACCTGTGACCTTCTTCGCGATGAGATCAGCGAGTTCTTGCTGATTTTTGGGTTTGCTACGTTCCACCACAAAGAGTTCAAAACAGGCTTTATGGGTGGCTTCATTGAATTGATTGGTGAGCTTTAAGGCATAGTAGGTTCGTGCTAAAAATGCCCAAGCTGGATTTTGAAATACGGCTGGAATTTGCTCGAATGTGATGCCCTTAGGTTGTTTGGCTAACCATTCATGTAGATTGGGTTCCATGTCCATACAATGAGGACAACCGTAAAAGAAAAATTCTTGCACCTGTCCTTTAGGAACCACACTTCTTGCCGTTTCTGGTAGCAATTTATAGTGTGTTCCCTCTTCAAAGAAGAAAGGGGCTGACATGGCGTGTGTCCCCACGCCAAGTAAACTGAGTCCAACAAGTGATTGCTTCAAAAAAATACGACGATTCATCATAACTCACCTCAGTTAAAGTGTACCGTAAGAATGTAATCCTGATAGGAACATATTCACACCCAAAAAGGCAAAGGTAGTGACCAATAAGCCAATCAATGCCCACCATGCCATCACAGGACCACGCCAGCCTTTTGACAAGCGGAAATGTAACCAAGCCGCATAATTTAGCCAGACAATCAATGCCCAAGTTTCTTTAGGATCCCAACTCCAGTAACCACCCCATGCTTCAGCCGCCCACATAGCACCCAAAATGGTGGCAATAGTGAAGAAGGCAAAGCCTAAGGCAATGCCTTTGTACATAATGTCTTCCATCGTAGCCAGACTCGGCAAGCGACTTAACCAAGGACTGTCGCTCTTGCCTTGCGTTTCCAAACGATTGCGCCACAAATACGGAATGGCAATCATCGCCGCCATCGCAAAGGTGCCATAACCCACAAAGTTAGCAGGTACGTGAATTTTCATCCAATAGCTTTGCAAGGCAGGAACCAGTGGTTGAATTTCATTGGCCGCGCGTCCAAAGGTGTACCAAAGAATGAAGACCACTGCCGCTGAAATAACGGTTAAGACGAAACCACCAAGCGCACGTGTACGACTTTTTTGCTCGTAGTAGAGATATAAAATGGCAGTAATGACCGCAAAAAGAATGAATACCTCATAGAGATTACTGACAGGAATATGACCATAGTCAGGGTTGATGAGGTAAGACTCACGCCAGCGCACGCCCATGCCTGTTAAGCCAAACGCCACAGCAGACCAAGTCAATCCTGTGCCAACCTTGGCAGTAAACTCAGAATTTTGCCATAGCGAGAGGAAATAGGTCGCCATGGCTAAGATAAACAAGACGTTCATCCACATAAACGCAGATTGGCTAGAAAGCAAAAACTTGAGGAAGAAGTTCTGTTCTCCCACCGAATAGACATTGCCAGCACCCACATAAATGCTGAGTGCCGCCACTACCATTAAACCAACGACGGTAAAGAGGGTTTGCATGGATTTCCACACCAAGCCTAACCCGATAAGCCCTAAGCTACTGCCAGCTAAAATGGCGAGTTCAAAATGATCCATTTGTTGACCGAAAGAAGACCAAACAATAATGGCGATGATACCAATACCCAGTATCCAAGTGAGACCGCGTGGGCTCTTAATCGGCTGAGACATGGTAGAGGAAGATAACAATGAGTCAGACATCTATTCACTCCTTAATTGGTGGAATTGCCGATTGTAATGCTTGTGTAATCTGCGTAAACTGATCAGCGAGTAGTGCATCATTTTTAACATCTTTTGCTGAAATCATCATGAGTGTGTGTCCTTGCTCATTGGTGCTTGTCCATAACCAGATGCGTTGTGGGCGCACGTAAAAAAGTAGGAATACGCCCATTATCAGCAGGAATGAGCCGAAATAAACCACATCTTTACCAGGTGATTTGGTGATTTGTAATCCTGAAGACTCTCTAGGGGTAACTTGAGTCACTTCAAAAAACATCGGTGGACCGTAGTCTGCTAATTGGCTAATAGCTTCAACACTGTCTGCAAAGAAGCGACGCTGTTCCTCAGAGATTCCTGTACTTTGGTTATCAGGGCTTAGTTGATGTAAATAGACGCTTTGTAAGGCAATGGTGAGAATTTCGATGTATCTTTGCAAGGTTTCTTCTTGTTTGTCTGGCGCGACCGCTTGACGAATATAGCCTTCGATGCCCGCAAAACCACGCGCACGGAAGAGGTTGATCAACTGTTGCATAAAGGCTTTTTGTGTCATCAACTGTTCTTTCTGTGCCGAATCTTGGGTTTTCTGAATTTCTGCATCAAGCACTTGGTCAAGGATTTTGCGGTTATTCACAAGGGATAAGAACTTCATAAAACTTGCCATCGACTGTTTGTCATCTAATGGAAGCATTAAAAATTCAAAAGGCTCTGCCATGCTGTGGCGGTATTTTGATA
Source organism: uncultured Piscirickettsiaceae bacterium (assembly GCA_964561185.1). Taxonomy (GTDB): domain Bacteria; phylum Pseudomonadota; class Gammaproteobacteria; order Thiomicrospirales; family Thiomicrospiraceae. The sequence continues at coordinate 7,076 of CAZLOM010000067.1, read as the reverse complement.
CCTGATACCAGTGTCCAGCGCGATCAATTGCTGTGAGGTAGTTTTCGTACTCAACCGCTTGACCCGCTGAGTCGCGGAGTTTGAATTGAACGCTTGGGCCAAGATTCTTATTTTTTCTACCTGAGGGATCATTCTCTGGTAGCGGAATCACATTATTGGTCTTGTAATCATTGAGTTCAATACGATAATCGCCGATTGGGGTGTTAATCGTAATGTCGTCATGCACCTGCCCAGAGAGGGAGGAAGGCGTGTTATTTTGCGCTTGTAATGGCCAAGCTTGTAGTTGTATTTCACTACCACCGTCACCAAAGGATGATTGGTAAATCGCATAGTCTTTGTAAATCAGTGGTTTGTTGACCGATAGGGTGGCTTTGATTGGCTCTTGGTCTGGGGCTAAGAGGATAATGTCGCTTTCAAAAGACTTGGGCATGCCTGTATCATAATGTTGGACACGGAAATCAATGACCTCAACTTGGAAAGGCAGTTTTTGTACCAAATAGCCCTCCTTGAAAGGTAGGAAAACCATGTCAGCACGTTTGCCTTCTGGAATGTTCACCGAACCGCGGAAGGCAAAGTTATCAGCGGAAACCATGGCTTTGGGGTTAACATCTTTCACGGCAAGATTGCGTGTTTCTGCTTCCACCGCACCAAACCATTCGCCTATTTTGAATTTAAGATTAGAATCTAGTAGGGCACCTAAGCAAATAATAACGATGGCGATATGGGTGAAAAAATACCCCATGCGATGCCACAACCCTTTTTTCCCTGCAATAACTTGTCCGTGTGCTTGGGTTTCTGTTTTCAGACGGAAACCTGCTTGCTGAAGAATCGGTTGTGCCAGTTGTAGGTTATGTTCGGCTGTATGGTTGCTTACCCACTGTTGATGATGGGTGAGTTGTGCAAGTTTTTCGGGCGATTGTTCACTTTGAAAGCTCAACATATCTTGAATGAAAAAACGACCATTACGCCAGACACAGGCTGAAATCGAGGCAAGCAGAAAGGCTAAGACCGATAAGAACCAAATAGCACTATACACATCATAGAGTTCAAGCTGACGGAAGACATCGAACCAGAAAGGACCAAATTTGATCACATAACTGGAATAGGCTTCGTTTTGCTTGAGAACCGTACCGATCACCGATGCAATTGCCAGCATAACCAGTAGGGTGATCGCAAGATTCATGGAACCTAAAAAGGCGATAAACTTGTTTGAAGTGGGAGCCATCTCAGGTGTTTGAGCGGTATTTTGCTCTTTTTGTGGTTCTAAGGGTTGCGCTTTGTTGTCCATAACGGTATCTTGCCTTATCGAGAATACACTAGGGCAAGCGATTATAACCTATCTAGCCTTTCGAGTAACCCCCCTTTGAGAAAGTTCCTTTATGCAGAATCAGATGACCCAGCACCCTCTTTATCAACGAGCCACCTTCCTAAAAAGCGCACCGAATTTGAGCCATTGTCCACCAGATAGTGGTCGAGAAGTCGCGTTTGTAGGGCGATCCAACGCAGGCAAGTCCAGTTGTTTGAATGCCATTACCCATCAAACAGGCTTGGCGAAGGTATCCAAAACCCCTGGTAGAACACAGTTAATCAACTTTTTCAATCTTAATGAGCTAGGTGATTTGCGTCTTGTCGATTTACCAGGATATGGTTTTGCGCAGGTACCCATTCCCTTGAAAGAAGAATGGGGTAAGTCAATGGGTAAGTATTTGGAGTCCAGAAAAAGCTTGATGGGGTTGATTTTGCTGATGGACGTTCGGCATCCTTTTATGCCTTTAGACGATCAATTATTGAAATGGGCGGTTACGGTGAATCGTCCTGTGCATATCCTCTTGACTAAGGCAGATAAATTGCCCTTTGGTCAGCAAAAAAATGCCCTCTTAAAAGTGCGTAAACAACTGCCTGAATATGGTGGTCAGTTGAGCGTTCAACTCTTTTCCTCCTTGAAAAAAACAGGGCTGGCTGAGGCTTGGCAGCAGTTAGATCACTGGTTGTTGTCTGGTGAGGGGGAAACGGAAACCTTGATCGAAGTGAATGAAATCTGATTGAGGTTGGTTGCTTGTTAGGTAAGTATGTTATTTTTTTGACGTGTGATGTCGATAATGGTGCAAAGTCTGCTTGAGTTTTTGGCGTTAAGGTCGTTAACCTGATCACTATTACCCCAACCATTATTATCAATACCAACGAATTACTATTTGGCGATACTACTCTATGGGGATATCGTCAAACGGAGAGTTTTTTTTATGCGCACCAATAATCCTGTTACCCAGCAATCTTATCCAGTGCCAGAGCATTATCGTCTGTGTTCTTTTACTGATCTGCAAGGCAATATTACCGATGCTAATGATGAGTTTATTGAAATCAGTGGTTATTCTCGTGAAGAATTAATTGGTCAACCTCATAACATGTTGCGCCATCCTGATGTGCCAGCACAGGTATTTGCGGATATGTGGCAAACCTTACAAAAGGGTAAAACATGGACGCAGATTGTTAAGAATCGTCGTAAGAATGGCGATCATTATTGGGTCACAGCAAATGTCGCGCCCGTACTCAAGGACGGGCAGAAGGTGGGTTATGTATCCGTTCGCACACCTATTCCCAACTTGAATGCTTCATCTGTTGAGCAGTTATATCGTGAAATCGCCTCAGGACAACAAATCATCCAGTCGGGTATGTTGTCTCCACGCTGGAAAAAACGGCTAAACATCATCAATCCATTCAGCAAATTAAGCCTCATGGGAAAAATGGCAACGATTGGCTTGGTGACGCTGATGATCAATATCGCCATTTTGATGATCAATCAATGGCAAGATGCACAACAACAAATTGTCGATGAATTGCATATTCGTAAATCGATTCTAATGACGCAATTAGAAGACAAGATTCAGAAAAAGATTGATATTGGGCTGTCAAATGTGGTGACACTGTCGGGAGACAAAGCCTTATCCGATGCGTTTCTAGCAGAAGACCGATCGGTTATGGAGACGTTACTAAAACGTAAGAATGCCGCTTATCAAGAAATTGACTTTAAAGGCATTAATTTTCACCTACACACAGCAGATGGAAAATCTTTCTTTCGTTCGTCAGCACCAACCAAGTTTGGCGATGATCTCATTAGTTTTCGCCCTAGCGTGGTTAAGGTAATGCAGGAGAAAAAACCATTCAGTGGGTTTGATGCAGGGCGAGATGGCGTATTTATTCGCTCGTTTGCGCCCATCGTTCGAGATCAAAACTATCTGGGATCGCTAGAACTTACTGCGGGTGTGGGTTCGGTATCACGAGAGTTTCAGAAAGAAGGTGTTTCTTATCTCATGCTGATTGCGCCTGAGGTTGTTGAAATATCAGATAAGCTAAAAGAGTATCCTAAGGTTTCAGGCTATACGGTTGCCAACCCTAAGTGGTTTGATCAAAGTGTGGTAGATGTGTTTTTGAGCATTGATTTGAAACAGCTTATGGCACAATCGGTGATGAAAACAGAGACACATTTTTATACCTTTGGCGAACTGAAAGACTTAACGGGTAAAGTGATTGGGCTTCATGTTATTGCTGAACCGATTAGCGTAATTCAGGGGCGTATGGATGCGTTAACACAAAACATGATTGCATCTTTGGTGAAAATGATTTTGTTAGCCTTAACCATGATTGGATTTATTGCGCTGTTTGTCTGGCGTAGTATTATCAAGCCTATTGACTATGTGTGTGAACAGGTCGAAAAGGCACAGAAACACCAAGATTTATCGGTGCGTTTGCAATTGCAGGGGGCAGGTGAAATTTTAGACATGGCTCATGCGTTTAATGGACTGATGCAATCCATGCAGGTAGCGATTGTAGATAATAATCGCGTGATGAAAAAGGTTGCTGAAGGCGACCTTACCGCACGGATTACCATGTCGGCGCAAAACGACTTCTTGATTCTGAAAAACTACACCAACAGCTCCATTGAAATGGTGCAAAACACCATGAGTGTCATTACCACAGCGATGGAGCATCTTGGCAATGCAGATTTTTCATATCATCTACAATTTGATGCTAGGGGAGACTATTGCCGTTTGATTGATCATGTTGCAGATGCGATGAGCATGCTGAGACAGTCTATTGCCGAAATCAATCAGGTAATGGTGGGTATGAATCAGGGCAATTTTAGCGTGCGTGTTACGGCAGATACCAAGGGCGATTTGTTGGTGATGAAGGATAACGTTAATGCCGCCTTATCTCGTGTAGCAACAGCGGTTTCGGAAATTGAGCATACCGCATCTGCTTTAGCTGATCGCAATCTCACCCGTCAAATTACTGGCAACTATCAAGGTGATTTGTCGGGTATTCAAACCGCAATGAATCAGGCTTTGGTTGCCTTAAACCGTTCTTTTGCTGAGGTGGGAGCGCAAGCGCATGAGGTTTCGGAATCCTCATCGCACGTGGCTGAAGCAAATACTGACTTATCGAGTCATATGCAGAGACAGGCTTCTATTTTACAAGAAACTGCCGCCGCGATGGAGGAGTTAAGCAGTCAAGTGAAGAATGCTTCTGAGTCAGCTTCTGATGCCAACCGTTTGGCGCAAACCTCCATTGTTGAGGTGCGGGCTGGCGGTAAAATCATGGCTGATGCCATTCATGCCATGGTTGAGGTTCAGGAAGTCAGTTCGAGAATTACAGGTATTGTGGCGTTAATTGACAGCATTGCCTTCCAGACTAACTTATTGGCATTGAATGCCGCTGTTGAGGCGGCGCGTGCAGGTGAGCAAGGTCGAGGTTTTGCCGTCGTTGCAGGAGAAGTGCGTGCTTTAGCGCAAAAATCATCCAGTGCAGCGAAAGATATTCGTGAGTTAATTGATGTGACCGCTGAAAAAATTCATGTGGGCACTGAGCGCGTAAAAGTCACTGAAAGCATGATTGCTCAATTGATTGATAAATTTGAGCAGATGGTTGGTTTGGTGAATCAAATTTCACACAACGCACAAGAGCAGAATATTGGTATTGAGCAAACCACCTACGCAGTTGGTCAAATTGACCAAGCCATTCAGAAGGGAGCGAGCTTAATTTTAGAGAATGCTTCTTTAGCGCAATACTTAGGTGGGGTTGCTGAAAAGTTGGATCAATTGGTAATGGCGTTTCAGTTTGATCAAAATGCGAAAGTGGTTGAGGTCGTGCATGCGTCTGCACCACGTGCGCTCGTGGTGGATGATAATGACCCAAGCCGTAAGTTAGCGGCGGCGTTGATTAAAGCAAAAGGCTTTGTCGTCGATTCAGCAAGCAGTGGTAATGAAGCTGTTGCTAAGTTTAGAGCCAATCCTGATTATCAAGTGGTGATGATGGATATCATGATGTCTAACGGTAATGGGTTAGATGCGATTAAACAAATTCGTGCCATGTCATCCTCGACAAAAATCATTGCCTTGACTGCTGACCAAAGTCTGCGTGATGAGGTGCGATCGGCAGGAACGCAACATTTCTTGGTGAAACCCTTAACACCACAAGCACTGAATCAATTTATGTAAATTATATGAAAAACAAGTTGACATTGTTTAGGTGACTTGCTATTATAACCGAATTGGTGGGATATCCAAGTGGCTAAAGGAGGCTGACTGTAAATCAGTTGTCATCGACTTCGTAGGTTCGAATCCTACTCCCACCACCAGATCTAAACAGGTTACACCGCACCAACGGTTATAAAAATAGCCCTTTTTCGGTGGAATCCTAAAAAATTGACAAAAAAACGACAAAGTTTTTTAACCTAAGAGCCTCATATTTTACTATAGTAGATTATGGGGCTTTTTCGTATGCGATTGTCAGAAAAGAACATCATGCGCATGATGCAATCAGCAAAGAATCAAGGCAAGCTAATCAAAGATGACGCAATGCCTGTGCTGTTTGGCAAGGTTTGGGCAAGTTTTTTACATTAGGCATCACGATCGCATTGATCAAATCTTGAATTTGATGTTTACAACAGCCTGTACCATCACTCGCGCAGGTCTTTTGTTGCACTTTTTCAACTGTGTCTGCACCCTGTGCAATCGCTTCAATGACTGCTAACTTGATCACCTGATTGCAGACACAAAGCGGCTGTGTTAAATCGCGTTTCAGCAATTCAGGCAGTTTTTCTAAAGCTTCATCGGTGGTCATTTGATTCTCGCGTAATAGCAAGTGAACATACTTATAGCTCCTCTGTCTTAAATTCACTATAGCCTTCGTAGTAATAGCTAACATCAATGCCCTTCATAAACAAGGCTCGGTTGTTGATTTGATCTGTGAGGGCTTGCTTCAATAACCACTTAATTTCAATGTCTTTTACAGGGCTACGTTGCATGGCGGAGAGGTATTCTTCTTTATCCACTTGGTTCCAATCTACTACCTGTTGGATTTCCTTTTTGAGGATCAAATCTAGCCAGATGCGCGTAGCACGACCATTGCCTTCACGAAATGGGTGAGCGATGTTCATTTCCACATATTTTGCGATGATTTCATCAAATGTACCTTGTGGCATGGCATCGATATGCTTCAGGGATGGCTCGAGATACATGAGTGGCGCAAAACGGAAATCACCTTTGGCGATATTGACATCGCGGATTTTTCCAGCAAAGTCATAGATGTCTTCAAACAAATAGGCATGAATAAACGCAAGCCCTGAAAATTTGCCAACGTCGATGTTAGCAATATCACCAGAATCAAAGAGTTGCTTTGCCTTTCGTTTGCTGATTTTTTCTTCGGCTTTCGCCAGTGCAATTTGATTGGTGATGCCCAGTTTATTGGTTAGAATCATATCTCATTTCCTTGAAGGCTGAGTTCGATTTTAATTTGTATGTGTATGGTCAACACAGCCGATGTTACCTAGCATGATGCCGACAACCAATTCTCGAGCCGTAAACCTTCCACTCGTTCAAATTCTCGAATATTGTTACTCACTAATATCCAATTGTTGGCTCTGGCATGTGCCGCTAACCATAAATCATGATTACCAATCGGGGTACCTGCACGCTCTATTGTCGCGCGTATATCGGCATAATGTTCAGCAACAACTTCATCTAAGTCGGCTATTTCAATATAAGCGGTTAGTTGTTCAACGGCTCGAATGGCTTTAGCCC
>CAZLOM010000066.1:0-11486 GCA_964561185.1 uncultured Piscirickettsiaceae bacterium | reverse complement strand
GAAGTCTGCTTTTAAGTCTTCTTCAACGGATTCACGAGACTTGCCCTTGTCTTTACGAATCAAATCTTCTTGTGTGATGCCCAAGGCCACTGCCAGAGAACTTGCCACATAGATGGATGAGTAAGTCCCTGCCACAATACCGATAATCATCGCTAAGGAGAACAAATGCAACGCCTCACCGCCCGTAAAGAAGAGCACAATCACCACCAATAGGGTAACAAAAGAAGTCATGGTCGTTCTGGATAAGGTCTGATTCAAGGCATTGTCCATGATTTGTATCGGGCTATAACCACGCATATTACGGAAGTTTTCACGAACACGGTCAAAGACAACGATCGTATCGTTGATGGAATAACCAATAATGGCTAAAACTGCCGCCAAGACACTCAAGTCAACCAACCAACCAAACCACGCAAACAAGCCCGCAATGATGGTCACGTCATGGATAACCCCTAAAATAGCCCCCAAGGAAAAGCGAATTTCATAACGTAGGGTGACATAAAGGGTAATAATGATAAATGCCGCCATTAACGCCAGTACGCCATCACTGGCCAACTCATCACCGACTTGAGGACCCACAAACTCCGTTCGTTTGATGTGGTGAGGGTTATCAGCGAGTGCTAACACGGAAGTCAGATTTTCGGTAATCTGTTGTGAGGTTTGATCGCCTTTATTTGCTGTGCGAATCAACACCTCGTGTGTTGAGCCGAAGTGTTGCACCACCGCCTGATCAAACCCTGCATTTGCCAATGACTGACGCAATGGGTCTAAATCAACCGTTTTTTCATAACTGACCTCAACGGTCAAGCCTCCCGTAAAATCAATACCAAAGTTAAATCCCTTGATAAAGATGCCCGCCAAGCAGATGGCGGTGACAATCGCAGAAATCCACATCCAATGCTTTTGATAGTGCATGAAGCGAATCTTGGTGTCATAAAGTTTAATACCAAACATAGTTGACTCCTTACACAGAAAGACGATTGGTGCGTTGATTGCTGTAAGTCCAATGCACTAAAAGGCGTGACACCATCAATGCGGTGAACATAGAGGTAATGACCCCAATGGTCAAAGTCACCGCGAAGCCTTTAATTGGGCCTGAGCCAAAAGCAAAGAGGAGCAATGCCGCCAATAGCTGAGTAATGTGTGAGTCAGCAATCGTCCAAAATGCTTTGTCATAACCCGCTTGAATAGCGGCAAAAATGGTATGACCCGAGCGAAGCTCTTCACGAATACGTTCGTTAATCAAAACGTTGGCATCCACCGCCATACCCATGGTCAAGACAATTCCTGCAATCCCTGGTAGTGTTAAGGTGGCTTGTAGCATACTGAGTAATGCCATAATGACAAAAACGTTCATTAAGAGGGCAATGTTCGCATACATGCCGAAGAGTTTATAACGCCATGCCATAAACACCAACACGGCAACAAAGCCCATGATGATCGACAAAATCCCTTTCTCGATGTTTTCAGCCCCCAACGAAGGACCAATGGTACGCTCTTCCACAATTTCCATTGGGGCAGATAAAGCACCTGCGCGTAGCAGTAAGGCAAGATTGCGAGCTTCGTGTACCGTATCTAACCCTGTAATCTGGAAACGATTGGCAAATTGATCACGAATGACTGCCGCGTTGATCACATCCTGTGTCATCACACGCTTCTTCACGGGTTGACCATCCACTAGGTTGGTTTCGATACGGCTTTCGATAAAGACAACCGCCATGCGTGTCCCCACATTGGCTTTGGTGGTTTCAAGCATTTTTCGACCACCTGCCTCATCTAGGGTGACGTTAACCATAGGCGTGCCCCCTTGGTTGTCAATGCCTGACTTAGCATCAATCACCTGTTCACCCGTAACAATCACATCGGTTTTGAGTAACAATTGACGACCTTCACGTGTGCTGTAGAGTTTTGAACCTGCGACTTGTCGTCCCGCGATCGCGGCGGTTAAATCAGATTTTTCATCAACCAAACGGAATTCTAGGGTTGCGGTAGCACCCAAAATTTCTTTGGCGCGTGCAGAGTCTTGTACCCCCGGTAATTGCACCACAATACGACGTTCACCCTGCTGTTGAATGACAGGTTCAGCAACCCCTAACTCATTCACACGGTTTCTGAGGGTGGTGACGTTTTGTTGCACGGTAGATTTTTTGAATTCAAGCAGAGCTGGTTTGCTCATTTTCCAAGAAGAGGACAGACCGTCATGATCAATCACTTCTAACTCTGGGAAGTTTTGTCCAATCAAACTGCGTAATTTTCCAAAGGCTTCTTCTTGTCCTTCTCTGAGGCTGATGTAGAAGGTTTCATCCTTGAGGAGAATTTCTTGATAACGCACTTGCTCTTGACGCATGAGACGTTTTAAGTCAGTAACATGACGTTGATAGAAATTGGTGACTGCCGTATCCATGTCCACATCGAAGAGAAAGTGAACACCACCACGCAAGTCCAAACCAAGCGGTGCTGATTTGCCACCAATACTGCTTAACCAAGTAGGCGTGGTTGAGGCAAGGTTAAGTGCCACAATCACACCACGCCCCAAGCCTTGTTTTAAGACATCTTGAGCCTTGAGTTGGGTTTCGGTGTCGTTAAAGCGAACCAGAATTTGTCCGTTATTGGTTAAGCTAATGGCTTTGGTATTATAGTCTTTTAAGGCGTTTTGAATGCTGGTGAGTTCACGTTCAGACAGTGAATCTCCCTTAACCGAAGAAATTTGAATCGCGGGGTCTTCTGGGTAAATGTTCGGTAGGGCATAAAGAAAACCTAGGAAACATAGCACAATGACCAAACTTGCCTTCCACCAAGGGTAGATGTTGGTCATAGATCGAGAGTTAGGTTGAACGACCATTAGAGAATCCTTAATTGCTGAGGAAAATGGCTCAGAAGCACGAAAATAGAAAAGGGGAGCGAAAGTCCCCTAATCCTTGAGCATCTGACAAGGTTACGCGTCTGACATGGTACCTTTTGGCATCACGCTAGCAATGCTTTGTTTTTGAACTTTGACAATAATATTGCTTGCAATTTCAACATCAACAAAAGCATCACCTATGTCTGTGATTCGTCCTAAGACACCACCAAAGGTAACAATTTCATCCCCTTTTTTGAGTGCATCTGTCATGTTTTTGTGTTCTTTAACACGTTTTTGTTGTGGACGAATGAGTAGAAAATAAAACACACCAAACAACACAACGAGCATTAAAATGCTGATCATGTTTTGTTCCGTTGAAGGTTGTGCCGCATCGGCGGCTTGAGCGGCACTGATGAAAAAGTCAATCATGAAGCTATCCTATGAGTTAGTGACTAAAATAATAAAAATAAGTTCAAGGTCTCTAAAAGACGCTTAGAGAGCAACGTCACCTGCTTCGCTGGTACGGATGCGGATCACCTGTTCGAGTTCGGTAACGAAAATTTTACCATCACCAATTTTACCCGTATGTGCAGATTTCAAAATCGCTTCGATCACGTGATCTACTTGTTCTGCTTTTACGCCAATTTCAAGCTTTAGTTTAGGTAAAAAATCAACCACATACTCTGCGCCACGGTACATCTCAGTATGTCCTTTCTGGCGACCAAATCCTTTGACTTCCGTCACGGTCATACCATGAATACCTTGTTCAGCCAAGGCATCTCTCACATCGTCAAGTTTGAAGGGTTTAATAATAGCAGTAATGAGTTTCATCAGTGTGTTTCCTTAACAAAGTTGTGTTTTAAGCAAAAGTAGGTGTAAAAAGCAGGGGTTATTATCTTGTATATTACTTATCTTGTATATTACCGTGATCACTTTTGATGGGTCAAGACCTGTCCCATCTTGATGTCTGTTCCCTCGGGGGCAAGCTGAAGGTCATCAATTGCATTGTGTTGTGTGAGCAGAATGACCGTTGATCCCATGTTGAAGCGTGCAATCTCTTCCCCTTTATGGAAATGAATGTCGGCATCGCGGTAATCCCAATATTGTAGCGTGTGATCGTAAGGGGGTGTGATTTTACCCATCCAGGTGACTTCCATGCTCCCCACAAAAATCGCTCCTACCAGCACCAAGGCAACCAAGCCAATCGCGGTTTCAAAGGTGAGCACCACACGCTCATTACGCGCAAACAATTCTGGAATGGTGCGCACGGTGGCAGGGTTAACCGCAAAGAGTTTCCCAGGGATATAGGTCATGCTGATCAAACGTCCGCTCAGGGGCATATGGATACGATGATAGTCTCTAGGGCTCAGATAGATGACCGAAAAATCACCTTGGTCAAATTGTTTCGCAAGGCTAATATCTCCGCCTAGTAGGGCATGAGAGGTATATTGAAACCCTTTCGCTTGTACCAACTGATGTCCCACAATTTTGCCTTGCTGGCTGATATGACCATCCACGGGGGAAATGATAGCGGTTGTTTGTGGATCAATCGGACGCGCATCGGCTACTAATGATCGAGTGAAAAAATCGTTAAAGTGGAGATAATCCTCGGGAGATTTGCGCTCAGCTTCTTCCCAGTTAATACGATATAGACGTGAAAATTGTCCAATAAATAGGTTTTTGAAAGGCGACCATTCCACCTGCGTTAACCAGTGCATCGCATTGGATAGGGTGTGCTGTGGCACAAGGTATTGCCAAAAGGTTTTCAAAAAGTCAGTCATTTGCTATCTCTCGCTTATCTTTTCAGGCAAGTTAAGATCTTTTTACGATCTTTGCACGGTGAAAGGTTGCGTCAATTGTCTTAAAAGTGAGTATAATAGCACCAAATTTTACTTCATATTCTATCTTTGTTCTTCATTAACGCAATTTAGGTACTTTTAATCATGTCATCTGTTAATAAAGTGGTGCTTGCTTACTCAGGCGGTTTGGATACGTCGATCATTTTACGTTGGTTACAAGAGACTTATCAGTGTGAGGTTGTGACCTTCACAGCTGATATTGGTCAGGGTGAAGAGCTTGAACCTGCACGTGCTAAAGCCCTCAAGATGGGCATCAAGCCAGAAAACATTTTTATTGATGATTTACGTGAAGAGTTTGTGCGTGACTTTGTGTTCCCCATGTTTCGTGCGAATACAATTTACGAGGGCGAGTATCTATTAGGAACGTCTATTGCGCGTCCGTTAATTGCCAAACGTTTGATTGAAATCGCCCAACAAACAGGGGCTCATGCGATTTCTCATGGCGCGACTGGAAAAGGCAATGACCAAGTACGTTTTGAGTTGGGTGCTTATGCGTTGATGCCAGAAGTTAAAGTGATTGCGCCTTGGCGTGAGTGGGATCTTAATTCTCGTGATAAGCTCATGGAGTATGCTAAAACGCATGATATTCCTGTTGATTTTGCGAAGGCGGGTAAAAAGTCTCCTTATTCTATGGATGCGAATTTGCTTCATATTTCTTATGAGGGTGGTGTGTTAGAAGACCCATCAGCAGAACATGAAGAAGATATGTGGCGTTGGTCAGTTTCTCCTGAAAAAGCACCAGACACAGCTACCATCATTGATATTACTTATCAAAATGGTGATCCTACTGCCATCAATGGTGAGACAATGTCGCCAGCAAGCATTTTAGCGACCTTAAATAAACTGGGCGGTGACAACGGTATTGGTCGTTTAGACTTGGTAGAAAATCGCTATGTCGGCATGAAATCTCGTGGTTGTTATGAAACCCCTGGTGGCACCATTCTGCTTCGTGCGCATCGCGCAATTGAGTCGATTACCTTAGATCGTGGTAGTGCGCATCTTAAAGACGAGTTGATGCCACGCTATGCTGAGTTGATTTATAACGGTTACTGGTGGAGTCCAGAGCGTTTGATGTTGCAGGCGGCGATTGATGCCAGTCAAGCACACGTTAATGGTGTGGTGCGTTTGAAACTCTACAAGGGTAATGTCATTGTGATGAGTCGTCAGTCAACAGACAGTTTATTTGATGCTAACATTGCTACTTTTGATGATGATGCTGGTGCTTACAATCAGAAGGATGCGGAAGGCTTTATCCGTTTGAACGCATTACGGTTACGTTTGGCGGCCAGAAAGCATGGTCCTATTCGTGGCTAAATAGTGCAAATGCGCAACTTTCGAGAAGATTTGGCTTATTGGTGTGCCGTTGGGTTCGGGAGCGGGTTGATCAAACCTGCTCCTGGTACTTGGGGTACTCTTGCTGGTACGGGGCTTTTTTGGTTAGGATTGACCTTTTTGCCTGGTGCGTGGATATTCGTTGCGCTTGTGCTGTCAACGCTCTTGGGTGGTTATATTTGCCGTATCGGTGGTGAACGTTTAGGCGAAGTAGATCATGGCAGTATTGTTTGGGATGAAATTGTTGCGATTGGTTGGTTGCTGTGGCTTGTTGCACTTTTTTATCCGTTGACGTGGATCACCCTTGGCTTTGCTTTTGTATTATTTAGAATATTTGATATCATCAAGCCTTGGCCGATCAGTCGTGTTGATGCTTGGCATACGCCGTGGAGTGTGATGTTTGATGATCTATTAGCATTGTTTTATGCGGTCATAGTTTTTTTTATGTTGATTCCTTATTTCCATTTCTAATAGAATGAGCGCATTGTATTTATTGTTTTGGCATTGAGCCTGTTAAAAAGGATGGTAGTTATGTTTATTTCTTGTGAAGAAACGAAAAAATTGATTCGAGATCGTGATGCGCAGTTTGTTGATGTGCGTACGCCAGAAGAGTTTATGTCGAGTCAATTACCTGGTGCAATCAACATTCCTTTGCATGTTATTGATTCCCAGTGCGAAAAGCAGTTAACTAAGTCGCGTCCTGTGGTTGTGTTTTGTCGCTCTGGACAACGTAGCCAGATGGCACTTCAGGTGTTGAAATCGAAGGGGTTCTCTGAGGTTTATAACATGGGTTCATTCATGGCATGGAATCAGTGCCCATAAGCCTATAGGCGATAGCATCTTTTTTCATATACCTCCGTAAGGAGGTATTTTTTTGCCCAAAATATATCTGTTTTGCCTCAAGAGTTGGCATGGCAATTATTGTGTGATAGCATTAAGTCATTGTTTCAAAAAATAACGGAGTGAATTACATCATGAAATATACTGCTGAACAGGGGTATCGTCATGATCGTCAAGCGAAGCTTGGGGTTTTGGTGACCAATTTAGGAACGCCTGATGCGCCTACCAAAAAAGCCTTAACATCATACCTAGCCGAATTTTTGTGGGATCCTCGTATTGTGGAGCCACCACCGCCAAGAGCCGTGTGGTGGATGATTTTGCATGGCATTATTCTTAGGGTGCGTCCTCAAGTTAAAGCGCATGACTATGAAACCATTTGGGGAAAGTTTGGCGATGCTTCTCCCTTGTTGGATATTACGAAAGCGCAAGCAAAAGGCATTGCAGAGCGATTGGTGTCGCGTTTGTCTCCCTCGGTTGAGGTAGAAGTAGCCATGCGCTATGGTAATCCTTCTATGGCCGCTGGCTTAGATGCCTTACGTCAAAAAGGCTGTGAGCGGTTGATCGTGTTACCGCTTTATCCTCAATATTCAGCCGCAACGACAGGTTCAACGTGGGATGCACTGGCTGATGCGCTGAAAGCGTGGCGACGTATTCCAGATGTGCGCTTCATTAGTCACTATCATCGTCATACAGGCTATATTCAAGCCTTAGCCAAGAGTGTGCAAGACTATTGGGCAGAGCATGGTAAACCTGATAAATTACTGATGTCTTTTCATGGGATTCCACAACGTTATTTAGATCAAGGGGATGCTTATCATTGTGAATGTCATGTTACAGGGCGTTTGCTTGCTGAAGCCTTGGGGTTAACGAAAGATGAATATGTGCTGAGTTTTCAGTCCCTTTTTGGCAAAGAAGAGTGGATTAAGCCTTACACCGATGTAACCATCAAAGGTCTGCCAGCCTTGGGTGTTAAAAATTTACATGTCATCTGTCCTGGATTTTCTGCGGATTGTCTGGAAACCATCGAAGAGATTGATGTTGAAAATCGAGGCTATTTTATGGAAGCTGGTGGCGAAAGTTTTCACTATATTCCTGCACTCAATTGGCGCGATGATCATTTGGATGCCTTAGCCGATGTTGTGCTGTCAAATGCGCAGGACTGGGTGAATGTTTCTGAAGATACTCAAGAGGCTTTAGCCGAACGTCAGGCGATACGAGCCAGAGCGCAAGCAATGGGTTGTCCTTTCTAGGTTATTGGCATTTTATTTGCTTCATTTTTGCTGTTTTTAGTAATAATGGAGCAATATCCTAATGATTTCAATTCATGCTGTTAAGCGCGAACGATTGGTGTTGACCAATGGATTTGTTGAGCGTTGTTTGGCACTTCATCGCTTGCCAGCGAGCGATCAGTGGCGATCTCAGCGTAGTAGGGGAATGTTCTTTGCGGTGGGCTTGGTAGGTTTTCGCCACCTTCATTCGTAATCATCTTTTTTACATTAAAGTTTTTAATATGTTGGTCGATATGGAAGATACAGCATAAAAAACGTGTGATCTCGTCATCATAAGGGAAGGATAATCATGGCAACAAGTTCAAGCAGTTCTATCGGCTCAAGTATCATTTCATCACTTGGTATCGGTTTGTACGATCCAAAAACCATTGCAGAGGCATTGGCAAATGCTGAAACGATTGGTACTAAATCAGCGATTGAGTCCAGACAAGAAACGCAAAAAAATAAATTAACAGCCTATACAACCGTTCAAAATGCATTACTCGGGTTAAAGGCAGGTTTGTCCAGTTTAGCGAGTGCAAGTAGCTTTAGTCAAAAATCAATTAATAGTTCGGATAGTACCGCTGTTGGGGCAAGTATAAGTTCTTCTGTTGGTGCTGGTACCTACGAAATTGCAGTGACTGAGCGTGCTAAAGCACATACCTTGGCTACTCAGGCTTTCTCCTCTCAAACAACGCCTTCTTTTGGTTCAGGAACATTAACCTTGTCCGTTGGCGGATCGAGTAAAGCCATTACTGTTGATGCTGGCAATAATAGTCTAACGGGGATTAAAGAATCAATTAATAGTGCAAATATGGGTATCTCTGCATCTGTCGTCAATGATGGTTCAGGTTATCGTTTGGTACTTAACAGTGCCAATTCTGGTGCAAGTAATGTTATTTCGATGAGCATTACTGATGATGGTGATAACATTGATTCTGATAATGCGGGTCTTTCCGCATTAAAAAGCGGTATTAGTACTATTACGCCACCACAAGATGCAGAGTTTACCGTTAATGGAGTGGAACTTACTTCAGCCTCTAATCAGGTAACTGGTGTGATTGATGGTGTTACGCTCAACCTTAATAAAAAAGACGCTACATCAACCATAACCATTGCTTCTGATACATCAGCGGTGAAAGATTCGGTGAAGAGTATTGTAGAAGACTATAATGCTATGAAGTCTATTTTAGACAATTATACGTCTTATACTAAGGACAAAGAAGATCCTACTAAGGGTATTTTGGTAGGGGATTCAACCATCTCTCAATTGCGTTATCAAATGCGTAACATGTTAAACTTTAAATCGAGTGATACAACTTCTCCCGTGCAGAGCATGGCGGATATTGGTGTTAAAACCGAATTAGATGGTAGTTTGACTTTAGATGAATCGGCACTGAATACCATGTTAGCAGAAAGCCCTAATGCTGTTTCTAAGTTGTTTGCCAGTGTGGCAGAGCCTAGTAGTCCTTTGGTGCGTTTTAAGAATGCAACCGATCGCACGACAGCGGGTGAATTTACGTTAAAGATCAACCAGGATGCTAATGGTGTTTATCAGGTCGCTAAGCAGGCTTTGTATTTAGGAGGGGCTGTAGCTGCTAATCCTAGTTTGGGTAGTACGAATAATAGCTTTCAGATTAGTGTTAATGGAACAATTTCTAACACTTTGACAGTGAATCCAGCCGCGAATGCGGATAAAACAGAGATTGCAACCTACTTACAGGGATTGATCAATAATGACAGTAACTTGAAAGCAAAAAATGCTCAAGTGTCTGTTTCTTATAACGCAACCGATAATCGCTATGAGGTATTAACTGATAAGTATGGTTCAGCCTCTAAAATTGTATTTTCAAGTGTAAGCGGTAACTTACCTTCTGAGTTAGGCTTGTCAGATGGGTCAGGCGACACTGGTAGTTATAATGGTAAGGATGTTGCTGGTAGTTTAGTCGATAGTTCAGGTAAAAACTTCGTCTTTATGGGAACAGGACAGGCGGTAAAGATTACTCAATCTGAAAAAATTGGTACATTTTTGACAGGTGCTCCGAGAGACTTAGAGTTTGATGTCTTAGGGAATGCCGATGGTTCAACCATTACAGTCACTAAAGGCTATGCGAGTGGACTAAGTAGTAAAATTGATTCAATGCTAGATAAAACAAATGGATTGCTTGGTAGCAAGATAACAAACATTACTAAGTCTGGCACGACCTTAGATAATCAATTGACTAAGGTAAATGAGAAGTATGATACCTTGGTACAAAAGTATGTGTATCAATTTGGGATGGTGAATGCCCTGCAATCACAAATGACAGCCTTGTCCACTTCGTTAAAGGCAATGTTTCAGAAGACTTCTAGTGATAGCTAAGGTTAGTCTGGTGTGCAATTGCAGGGTAAAAAAATTTGTAATATGGTACTCAAGTTTTTTGTAATTTGGTCGATGCGTGTATCATTAGGTGTAGTTTAGTCTTTTATTTTTGATTGGCGATCGATCAGTTAATCAATTTATTTTTTGTTATTCTTTAGTTAGGGTAACCTAGTGTCCCAATAGGGCGAGGAGTTTTGTCATGGCGGTTACAGCAGATATTGGAACCTTAACAACAGCTGACATTGTGGCTTTGGCTACAGCTGATGTTGCTTCTTTAACAACAACACAAATTATTGCTTTGAGTACAGCACAGGTAAAGGCGTTAACAACGTTACAAGTTTCTGTACTAAAGTCATCACAAGTTAAGGTATTGGAATCTGCAGATCTTGCCGCGATGACAACAGCACAACTGAAAGCATTAACAACTGGTGCGCTAACAGGCTTCACATCAGATCAAATTCCTGTACTAACAACTGCACAGTTAACGGCGTTGAGTAGCGATAGCATTAAGGCATTGACGACAGGTCAAATCGCGAGTCTAACGCCAACACAGTTGGCGAATCTAAATTCAGCACAAATTGCAGGTTTAGAGACAGCAGATATTGTTGCTTTAACAACTGCGCAAGTATCGAAATTGACGACAGCGCAATTGACTGCGATGAGCAGTGCGCAGATCAAGTCGATTGCGACCGATGACATGGCAGTGTTGAGCACCTTGCAGATTAAAGGTATTGCAACAGATGACATCGGTGTCTTAACGACAGCACAAATCAAAGCGATCAGCACAGCAGATGTACAGGCATTGACAACAGGTCAATTGAAAGCCTTGGCAAGCAGTCAGATGTTGGGCTTTACCAGTGATCAAATTCAAGCCTTGACAACAGCGCAGGTATCCAGTTTGGGTAGTGCGGCCTTAGCAGGTTTGAGTACAGCGCAGTTTGGCGCTTTAACCAGTGGTCAAATCAAAGCCTTGAGCAGTGCAA
>CAZLOM010000065.1:7594-11785 GCA_964561185.1 uncultured Piscirickettsiaceae bacterium | reverse complement strand
CCTTTTAAGGGATTATCAAAACCAGAAAAAGACCAAAGCTCTTTAATACCCTCTTCGACAGCATGCGTATCTTGAATACTGCTTTCCCATCTTCGTCCAAAGGCTTCTTCACCAAAATCAGCAACCCAATTTTCATTAGGCAACTGCCCGTGCTGTGTCAGCGAATGACCTGCTCTAGCAGAGAGGTAAGCAATTTTTGATGATACGGGATAAATATGATGAGTCTCAACACCAGAAACCATGTCTTTGATATAGGATTTGACATCCTCAGCACTCATACCATTGCGGTCTTTTTGATCAAACTTATTGACCAATAAATACAATCTTTCAGGATGTGAAACACCTGCAACAACCTGTCTTACTTCTTCATCCGCTTGAGATTTAAGCTGGGTATAATCCATGACCAACAACACAGCGGAGGCTTTATTCAACTGCTCTTTCAACATTTGCTTGAGTTCTGGACGACCTGCTTCATTTGGTCCTGGGGTATCCAATAAAATCAAACGCCCCTCATTGGTCGCTTCTTTAGGTAAATGAGCAAAAGCCACTTCAATGACGGGTAGGTCTTGAATTTGACGATAAGCCTCGAACGGAAAAGGCACAGAATCGGTTACATCTCTCGCAAGGCGAACCAAATCATTCACGGTTTCCAAAAAACTGAAAATAGCAGAACTTCCCTCATAACTTGCCTGAATCACCAATTGTCCAGCATTGATACGTTCAATAACGGGACGCAGTTCAGAAGCAGTGCTTTTCAGAATTTCCTCAACCTTTGCTTGATATGTACCCTGTTGTAAGGCTGACTGGGTTTCTTTAATAAACTTGGACAAGGGTGCACGGTTTTCAAAAATAAGTTTAGGTTCAGTTTGATGGGGCGTATGACGGATCATGGTCGGTAACGCAGTCATAGGCGTATTACGATTCGGCATGACCTCTGTACCCACAATGGCGTTAATGGTTGTTGACTTACCAGCTTTCATGGTGCCAACAACAGCAATCACAACATCAAAATGTTGCAACTTATGCAGTTCACCTTTCAAATCTTCGATACGTTGTTTAGCAGACTGAACGGTTAAGGAAGTTTTATCAGAAAATAAGCCATCAATAGCCATCATCTTTTGCAAGGTTTGTATTTCAAGCTCAATTAAGCGAATACTTTCCGCTCTTAACGCATTAACATCCATCTTACTCATCTCCCAAATTAAGTCACTCATAACGCCCATAGCAATAAAGTGGTTAGTCTAGCACAATAACCACCTGAAATCATTGTCTATGATACAACACAGACCTGACAGGTGGTGTCGTTTTGAAAATAGGGCATCAAAAAAATTGTCGAAGACTGGATAGCTGGTTTAACACCCCAACACCAGCACATCATCAACTGTTTTCTGCCAGATTTTATCATCCCACGCCACACTTGGGTTGCGGTTGAAGATGATGAGATACAGTTCGTCTGTGCCGACTTTATTGGCATACTACTGGAATGAGAAGCGAAAGAAGAATCACGAATATCCGTCCCAATGCAAAAAGAACAAGCAAAGGTTAGATTTGATAGAAATAGGTCAAACACCCAATGATGGGCTGGGACAAGCTCTCAACAGAAAGATGTCCCAGAATGCGATGCAAAACATCAAAGAAACTCAAAGAATCATTATGTTTGCCAATCAGCCTTAAGGATAAGCATAACGCGCACGATACATCGCCGCTAAACGCTCATACTTAGCACGCGCCTCTGCTTCTGCACGCTTTTTCGCTTGCGCCGCCGCAACCGCTCGATCGTGTCGAATTTCTGCATCCGTTTTCTCTTTCACCGCAGGTTGTGCAGGTTTAGAAGCTACTGAAGCAGAAGTTGCCGAACTTGCTGGAGCAGAAGGACGCTCTGCTTGTGCTCGCTGACTGGCAATATCTCGACTTAAAGCCTCTTGTTGTGCTTTAATGTCTTTAATCTTTTTGTCATGCACACGAACCTTATCTTCCACGACTTTCACACGGGTAGAAATGCTCGCTGACGCATAACTTGAATGTACCACTAAGGTTGACAAGCAAAATGACAATACCATTAATAGCGGCTTATTCATATTCATATCCTTTCTTAGGCGGTTAGAGAGTTTACCCAGTCGAAACGAAAAATAGAAGCAACCCTCTATTTTTCATTGATCAACTGAGCAACAATACCCCTAACATGGGTGATTAATAGCCTTTTGGCGGCGTATTTGGTACTTCCCAAGGATCATAAATACCATTTGGTGGTGTGTTATAAGTTTCTGCGTGATAAGACAAATAGGTGTCAAAGAACTCACGATCTACATACACTTCAACAACAGTTTCATAGTTACTATCCGCCATTGGTGTAACGCTGATGACACGTGCACCACGTACCAACGCATTAACACGCGCACGGAAAGAATCATTTTTAACCGCCATTGCACCAATGGTTGTATTACCTTCGATACGTACCCCGTTGATTTCTTCAGCTAATGCTCTGAAGGCATCAAGTTTAGACGCGCGAATCGCCATCAAACGACGTTGACCAGTGGTATAAGCCTCAAAAACGCTTTCTGTACCATAACCAACCGCTGAAATGCGAACACGCTCTTTAATTGGCGCAACCACCGCTTGTGTCGCGATCATAGCACCAGCTGGTGCAGTCGCAACAGCGGTTGACGCTGCTTGACTCGACACAGCCACACTATTACAACCAGACAAAGCGATGGCTGCCGCCAACGGTAACAAACTAGGCATCATATATTTCATGACAGTGCTTCCTTTATGTGCAAATTATATATTGATTTCATCGTTTTTTTCTCTCTCCCATTGCCAGCAGGTAATGCTCCTGTGGATCTTAAACCCAATCGGGTTAATTCTGGGACTTCGATAACTTTCTCTCAACAATACTCACCGTATAACTGGCAGTTGACCCTCTTGTTCAACTCAGCCAGCACACGATCCATATACTTATGGAAAGCTATCTGTTTTATCCATCTGCTGTTGCCAACGCATTTTTGCGACTGCATCATCGACGGGATTGGTTGGCGCAGAGCGATAGCTCTGCTCATCACGGTAAGTGTTAGGGTAACGCTCCCCCGTTGCCTTATTGGTTGTCACTGGCTCGTTCGGTTTTGCCTTAGTAGCCGCTGGAGCTGAAGACTTAACCGCTTTGCGTGACTTCAATTCTGTTTCTACAGACTTGATCACAGCCATCAATTCATCTGACTGAGACTGCAAACCAGAAGACTGTTTCTGCAATGATTCCAAAGCCTTATAAGCACTCGCCAAGCGTCTCTTGATGTCCTTCATATCGGCACTCAAACTCATTACTTGAGGATCATTTCCACTAATACTTGCAGAAGAAGGCATGGCTCTCACTGCAACAGGCTCAACTGGCGCAGGCGCACTTGCTTCAACCACGGCTAGTTTCTTAGCCGATGGGGCAGAAGTCGCTGGCACGGACATAGCATGTTGCAACTGCTCTTCATTGATTGCTTTAATATCATTCATCACGGCTTCAGTATCTGAAATCTGCGTAATGATCTCGGTCAAACGTTGACCTAACTCTTTAATCTCGCGATTATTACTCTCAGCTATCTTGTAAGTCTCCTCCATGCCCGACCTACTTTCCTCTACTGCCGCCATCAACTCTGGTGAAGCCTCACCTTTTTTGAACAGACCACCAAGGGCAATACCCATCGCGGCGAGAGAAATCACCAATATCGAACTACCAAAAATAATGATCAGTTTTTTTATGCCATCCATTTCTTCTTCCGTCCATGCATCTTGCGTTGAATCATTGACCTTTTTCCTTTTATCCTGACTGGGATTAGATCGCTCTGCCGCCAAGGTTGACGGAGTCTCACCATGTCCCTCTACCGCTTTCGCTGCCGCTGGTGCAGGCGGTAGCGTTGGCTTAGGAGCCTCCGTCACTACGGGTGGTGGTGACGGTGGTGTATTTATTTGTTTTGCGACAGGTGCCTCGGTTGATGGTGGTGGCATGTCCATCGGAATACCGCCTGTCAACTGAGCCAACTCTGCCTCATCTAATAACTGATCTAGACTGTCTAAATCCAACTTTTGATCTTGATCTGCCACAACACATCCCTTTCTATACTAATACTTGATGAACATAGCATATAGCTTGCCAAGTTTCACCAATCGCCCCTAACCAACTGATTTTCTTATTTGTGTTCAATATAA
>CAZLOM010000065.1:0-7494 GCA_964561185.1 uncultured Piscirickettsiaceae bacterium | reverse complement strand
AATGATTTAATAACCCACTATTCAATCGCCTCAACATTACCACCACCAAGGTGAACCTGCGACAATTCAATACCTACTTTTCCACCCGCTTGAACACTTAGCCGTCCTAACCACCCAACCACCGCTTCAGCCTCTGGATCGATTAAACGATTCTCTTGCTCATCAAAAACCAAATTGGCAAGCAAGGCAGAATCATGTCCTAAGGCGCGGAAAAAATTCTGCTCTGGTTGAACATCCTTGTCTTTTTGCATCGCCTGCACCAAATAGGGTGACATGAGTGCGCTCATACGCCCCCAATTCACACTGGTGGAAATAAACTCGTTGATCGGTTGACTGCCTGAGTCTAACCAATAGACTTCCATATTTTGATCCCATAAATGATCGGTACGGAAAGACAACTCCATGGCTTCATGCAAAGGGGATACCATCAACAAAACTTCGGCATCATGACGCACCCACGGCATGGCCTCCACTTTTTGTTCAAGCACCTTACGTAAGGCAACAATGCGTTGAATGCTCGGTGTCGCATGTAACAAGCGGCGATTCGCCTGCTTAATGTCGTGAAGGGTCGCAAAAGAAACAACATCGACCATATTTCCCTGCCAAGCCTCTAAAAAGGCTTTCCATGAACGTTCAGCGGTAGGCGAATCATGGATAAACAATAGAACATTTTCAATGCCTTGGTCACGCAATACTTCTGCCAATTGCATGGCGGTGTATTCTAATGACAGACCTATTTGCCAAACCTTTTCATGCGACTCAGCCACACGATTGAGCGCAATAACAGGCACATTCGGTTTAGACAGAATTAAATCGGCAACATCTTCCATTGCCACGGGACCGATCACCAAATCGGGAGAATGTTTGAGAACTTCTTGCCATGCAGAGGCGAAAGAGGGGTATTTCTGACGATCAACAAAGACGAGCTTGTGCTTAATGCCCAACTGATTCTGCACCGCTTTAGCGATTTCTTTGCCCGCCATAGATTGCGAGCCAGTCATGGGCAATAAAGTCACCACGGTTTGTGCCGAGACAGAGGCAACGCCCACAAAACTGAGCAGTAACCCTAAGCCAAACCGAGTCAAAAAAGGTATTATCAGTCGTTGAATAAAAGTCTTGTTAGTCATGCAATCATCAGCCTCATCACGGATTAGCAACACAAACACCAGCTCAGTAACCATCAAAGTAACCTAGCCCCTGCTTGCTTATGCTGATCCGTTAAGCGATTCTTATGCCAAAAACAAAATGACTCCCAATAACCTTACCAGCCACGATTAAAAATCGTGATGAAATCTATGAACAAACCAAGTAAGTTAGCCTATCAGTGTCGTCCTGTGCTACCAAAACCACCCTCGCCACGCTCACTCTCTGCCTCAAAGGTATCCACCCACTGCCATTCTGCTTGTACCACAGGGACAAAAACCAACTGAGCCAAACGTTCGGCAGGTTGAATCACAAAGGCTTCACTACTACGATTCCAAACGGAAATTTTCAACTCGCCCTGATAGTCGGAATCAATCAAACCGACCAAATTACCCAACACAATACCGTGCTTATGCCCCAGCCCAGAACGTGGCAAAATCACCGCCGCCAAACTCGAATCGGCAATATGAATGGCAAGCCCCGTCCCAATCATCGCCACGGCATTGGGTGCAAGGGTCACAGGTTCATCAAGGCAAGCCCGTAAATCTAAGCCAGCCGATCCGCTGGTGCCGTACTCAGGAGCAGGAATATCACCACCAATGCGCGGTGATAATTTACGAATTTGAATGGGGGTTTTCATCGGTTAATTTCTCCAATAATATAGACTAGGTTGCGCCTGACTGCGCTCAAAATACGACTTCCCAAACTGACGAACGCTTGCGGTAAATCCACTTGCCGCAGCATAACAAGCCAATTTGGACGGCAATTCTTTTACATCAGGATAGGCAAGATCGCATTCATCACGTAAATGCTGTCCAAACTCAGCGTCACAAAAAGCGCGATCAACCCCTTTAGACTGATAACAAACATCATGCACAAAACAGGCTCGTCCAAAATAAGCAGGTCGCGCACTCATTGGTGTAGAAAACGCATCAGGCACCCATCGTCCCATGGCGGATTGAGGTCCGCAATAGTCACCTGCTTGTGCCTCTGGCAGTACACAAAACAACACACAGCTGATCGCTGAAACAATATGTATCCTCATCACAGTCACCCTAACTCATCCTAATTAACAATCGCTAACTGATTTGACAAATATCTCACTCTCTCATCATAATACATCATCATCGCGATTTACACCCCTGTCAGCTCTGTGAACGGACAGCAACAAGATCATATAAGGATCACCATTATGCTCGATTTTTTATTTTTTGACCCAGAAATCGCCCAAACCTTTGCCCAACGTGTGGCAGGCTTTAATGCGCCCTGCTCACAAAAAAACACACCAGAAGGCGGTATTGAAATTGGTGTGCAAGAAGCATTACTCGATGACAGCCAACGTCAAACCCTTGAAGACT
Organism: uncultured Piscirickettsiaceae bacterium; assembly: GCA_964561185.1. Classification (GTDB taxonomy): domain Bacteria; phylum Pseudomonadota; class Gammaproteobacteria; order Thiomicrospirales; family Thiomicrospiraceae. The sequence continues at coordinate 4,993 of CAZLOM010000065.1, read as the reverse complement.
GGTATGACGAACTCTTTTTTGGTGAAGAAGCAGAGAAGGTACAACAACAAGAGGCAGGAAGTGAAGCCTGTGGCGTACAAATTCAGTTGGCTGATGGCGAATTTACCACCGTGCTACTCGAACCACGTATCATGAGTAAATTACTCAGCGTCCTAGAAGCAGAAGACATACAAAGCCTGTTTAGCAAGATTGCTGACGCGGTCGAAAACCCACAATCCATGAGCGTTTGTCATGCCATGCAATGCGCGATGGTTGACCTAACACCACAACCTTAGAGCCTTTTGCTATGCCTCACTTGGTAGATACTGACAGCGAGTATCTGCCTTACTCATCCTTAAACGCATCCCGAATCGCTAAAAACGCATCTAAATGCGCAAAGAAAATATCCACCAAGCGAGGATCAAAGTGACGACCGCTTTGCTCACGAAAAAAGGCAAAAATCTTGTCATCATCCCACGCTTTCTTGTAACAACGATCACTACCTAAGGCATCAAATACATCGGCTAGCGCGGTAATACGACCAAAAATACTAATTTCTGCCCCCGCAATACCTCGAGGATAGCCTGAACCATCGTATTTTTCATGGTGCTGATACGCAATAGTTGCCGCCAGTTTCAACAAAGGACGCTTCGAGTACTTGAGCATTTCATAGCCTAACTCTGCATGGGTTTTCATCGTCACAAACTCTTCATCGGTGAGTTTACCTGGTTTGTTTAAGATGGCATCAGGAATGGCAATTTTGCCAATATCGTGCATCGGACTCGCCTGTTTCAGCATCTCTGCTTCCGACTCAGATAATCCATAGAACAAGGCAAACAAACGTGAATATTCAGCAACACGTTTAACATGATTTCCCGTTTCTCGACTGCGACTTTCTCCTATCGCACCAAGGGTAAAGACCACTTCTTTCTGAGTTTCTTCAATTTCTTGTTGCAAAGACTCGACTTCTTGCAGTCTCGCTTGTAATTCGTCGTATTGTTGTTTTTGATACTTATCACTGCGCGTCATAATACGATCATGACGTTGAATATCCTTCACAATGCGCTCTGTGACCGTATTAAAATTCTGTTTCAGCAATTCTATTTCGGCAATAATCGGATTTTCAGCACCATCCTGCACCGATCCAGCATCCAACAATTGACTTCCTGAACTCATAATCTCACCCTATACCCAATGCCAACGCAATCGTCACTGCTCAACACACAAAAACTTAGCCCGTCATTCTGGTTTGTCAACATCGGTTAAAAACTTTTCAAGGCAATCGACAAGTCAGGGAAGTCAGCCACAAAATCCTCTCCTGACTCCTTAGCAATATCATTATCTTCGTCATAACGCCATTCAACACGAATATCAAACTTCTCGTTATAGGCTAATAATAAATCAAAAAAGTCAAAAAACATTTTTGAACTGCTTGAGTTGAAGTAAATAATCTCACAATTGATTGACAGCCGTTTTGGGCTATCGCTTGCATTCAGATAAGTCTTTAACCAAGTCATGACGGGCTTGTAAAACTCAAAGGTATTTTCTGGGTAGGACTTGCCTTTAATTTCAACAACACCCACTGCACGCATACCGATTTCTGGTGTATATTGGGTCGCGGAAATCATTAAATCTTCCATGCTACTTTTCCTTTATTTTTTAACCGCAATATCAGCTCTGAAGTCAAAATAGAAGCGTTCAGCATCTGCCGATACAAATTGATAACTGATGTTGGACGAGCGTTTTGCAATTTCATAGAAGCCAATCCCACCTCCCTTTTCATGCGCGTACAAGCCACTACGACGTAATTCACGATAGCGCAGTTTCAAGGCATCGGCATCTAAGGCTAACACTTCACTCAACTTATGATCAATAACCGCTTTGTCTTGTGCTGAAACAAGATTACGACTCTGCACATAGTAATTTCCTGTTTCCCGATTCCGACCAACCCAAATTAAGCCATCGGTACGTTTGGCACCCACAGAAACCGTGTCTTCTTGCGCCTTAGCGTAATTCATCATGTTTTGTGCTAACTCAATGAGTACCGTGTAAACCCCATTTAACCCTGTTGACTCCATCCCTCGTGCTTCAGCCTCTTTTTCTAAGACATCTGCTATGCTCGAAATCAACATTTGGGTAAGAAAAGAAGCATAAATTAAAAAGACCACACCGTCTTCTTCTGTCAGTTTTTTAATGCTATCCGCACTCATAGACCCATATCCTAAGGCTTACTGCCTAAACACAAAATTACTGAGCATTATAGACGGACAAGTCACTTGGTGACAACCTGATCAATGATTATTTTCTACTCAAACAGAAGAGGTTACTTCATAAGTCCCTTTAACCGTTTTGTTCAGATGCTTTCTTCTATAACTAAAGTGATATAACATCACGTCACGAGAGAGATCATCCAAGCAATCATAAAGCAATCATCTAACGCAAAAGCACTTTAATGCTATAATAGCCCGTCAATAACAAACACGCCGAGCAAGCGCACAAGGACGGATATGAAATTTGTAGATGAAGTTGTTATCGAGGTTAAAGCAGGCAAAGGTGGCAATGGATTAGCCAGTTTTCGCCGAGAAAAATACATTCCTTTTGGGGGTCCAAACGGTGGTGATGGTGGTGATGGTGGACACGTGTACCTAGAGGGACATCCTAGCCTAAACACACTGATTGACTTCCGTTTTGAACGTATTTTTGAAGCACAAAATGGCGAGAATGGTCAATCTAACAACAAAACAGGGCGTGGTGGTCAGCACAAAACCCTATCGGTGCCGATGGGTACGGTGGTTTGGGATGCTGATACCGAAGAGTGCATCGGTGAAGTATTAACCATGGGACAACGCTTGCTCGTCGCGCGTGGCGGTGAACATGGTATTGGTAACATTCACTTTAAGAGCAGTACCAACCGTGCGCCACGTCAGTTTACCCTAGGTAATCAAGGGGAAATGCGTCGTTTACGCTTAGAACTTAAACTCTTAGCCGACGTAGGCTTGCTTGGTTTACCCAATGCTGGCAAATCTAGCCTCATTCGCGCGGTGTCTTCAGCACGCCCTAAAGTGGCTGACTATCCGTTTACCACCCTCTATCCTAACTTGGGCGTGGTTAAGGTTGCGGATCATAAAAGCTTCTGCGTTGCCGATATTCCGGGATTGATTGAGGGTGCGTCAGAAGGTGCTGGTTTGGGCGTACAGTTTTTGCGTCACCTTTCGCGTACAGGCTTATTGCTACACGTCGTGGATATGTTCCCCGTTGATGAAACAGACCCTACCAGTAATGTGCGTGTGGTACAAGGAGAACTGGAGAACTACTCGGACGAATTGGCAGGTAAGCCTCGCTGGTTGGTGATGAACAAACTCGATCTTGCCGAACCTGAAACGGCACAAGCCGCTTGTGATCAACTGGTTGCTGAACTGGGGTGGACTGAACCTAGCTTCCGCATCTCTACGGTTACGGGTGAAGGCTTATCCACACTCACTTGGGCGATTATGAATTATTTGGATGAGCAACGCGCCATCCCGCCAGTGTTAGAAGATCAAACCGTTTCCGAATCTCCCACGTCAGACAATCACTTAGTACAGGATTCTAACGCATAATATGACACGTCAAACCTTAGCACAGAGCAAACGCTGGGTCGTCAAAATTGGCTCGGCACTCTTAACCAACGATGGACAAGGCTTAAATCGAGAAGCTATGTCGGATTGGGTAAAACAAATGGTCGCGCTACGTCGCGCGGGCGTAGAAGTGGTGGTGGTATCATCTGGCGCAGTTGCCGAAGGCATTAAACGCTTAGGCTGGACAAGCCGTCCGAAAGAAGTCTATGCACTACAAGCGGCGGCAGCCATTGGACAAATGGGATTGGCACAAGCATGGGAAAGTCTGTTTGCCAGTGATGACATCATGACCGCACAGGTTTTGCTGACGCATGAAGACCTTTCTAATCGGGAACGCTATCTGAATGCTCGCACCACCCTTAACTTTTTGCTTGAGCAAGGGGTGATTCCCATCATCAATGAAAATGATACCGTTGCTACCGATGAAATTCGTCTTGGTGACAACGATACCTTAGGGGCATTGGTTGCCAATTTGGTCGATGCTGACGTACTCACCATTCTTACCGATCAACAAGGCTTGTTTACGGCTGACCCTCGAAGCAATCCTGAGGCACAGCTACTGCATCAAGTCAAGGTGTCTGATCCGAGTATTGTTGCTATGGCAAGTCCCTCAGGGGGTGCTTTAGGACGTGGCGGTATGGCAACCAAGGTACGCGCCGCGCAACGTGCGGCAAAATCAGGTACCGTAACCCTCATTGCCTCAGGACGTGTTGATCAGGTATTGGTACAATTGCACCAAGGTGCGCTGTTAGGGACTTTTTTTGAACCTGATGTTGAGCCTGTTCCTGCACGCAAACAATGGTTGGGCAGTCAGCTACAAGCACGAGGTGCGTTAATGCTCGATGCGGGTGCGGTTAATGCCCTAACCCATCAAGGAAAGAGTCTCTTACCTGTTGGTGTGCTGGAGGTGTTGGGTAATTTCGCCCGCGGTGAGATGGTCAGATGCTTAGACATACAGGGCGTTGAAATCGCGAGAGGCTTGGTCAACTACTCAGCCAATGAATGCCATCAACTCAAAGGACATCCCAGCAATGATATTGAACGGGTATTGGGCTATATTGATGAAGACTGTTTGATTCATCGTGACAACCTAGTGATCAGCCAATAATGACCCTAGACTAAGAGCAGGAAAGAAGCAATGAACACGCCCACACTCGTCGTGCTGAGTTTACAACTGATCGGCTTGGTGCTGTTCATTGCACTCATCTATCCTTGGGTCAAACAAGAAGACTGGAAAGCGAAATTTTGGGACAATCCCAATGCGCGTGCACTGGTCATTGTGTTTGCCATCATCGCACTTTTTATCTTTCTGTTCAAACTGATGATGAACTGGTTAGCACCTGTTGAAATTTTGCCTTAGTTTTTATTATGTCAGCCTGATATTGTGTCAACCTGAT
>CAZLOM010000064.1:0-11910 GCA_964561185.1 uncultured Piscirickettsiaceae bacterium | reverse complement strand
CAAATACTGATCAGCAAGAGGAGCGATCAGGCAATAAAGGAAGAAAGAAAAAGTAGTTTTGGTTGATGATGACTCGACTCAGTTATTCGCTGGGTTGAGTTGTTGAGGGAAGTATGTGTTGATATTCGCTGGTAAATTAAGGCTGTGTTTCAATTGCCGCGTCTTCTGCGGTTGAGACGCTTTCAGACTCTAAATCAATGGTCAAGCGTGTTTTTGGTAGCGGTGGTAGGTAAGGTTTCTGATGAGGATCATCGGGGACGGGAATGACACGAAAGAAGGTTTCACCTTTTGCGGTATAGTGGAAAGCTTCGCGAGCATATGTCTCAACAACTTCAGTACTGGTTTGTAGATTGATGACGATATTTCTGAGGGTTTCATTACGAGCCTCTAGGGCTTCCAGCTTGGCTTGTTGAGCTTCTAGGGCTTGGTTGAGACGCAACCACTCAGTAACGCCACCATTAGGCGACCAGAGTCGATATTGCAAAAGAACCAGCACCAGTAGGAAAAAGAAGAACAATTTTTTCACTGGTGCTGTCCAATAAACTTAACCTGCCAACTTACCAAAAGCCGCCAAACCAGGATAAACCGCTTCGCTACCTAAGGCTTCTTCAATGCGTAACAATTGATTGTATTTTGCCACACGGTCTGAGCGAGACATAGAGCCAGTTTTGATTTGCCCTACGCCTGTTGCTACTGCCAAGTCTGCAATGGTGGTGTCTTCTGTTTCACCTGAACGGTGTGAAGAAATAGCCGTATAACCTGCTGTTTTTGCCATCGCAATGGCTTCTAAGGTTTCTGTTAGGGTACCAATTTGGTTGACTTTAATCAGAATTGAGTTGGCAATGCCCTTATCAATCCCTTCTTTTAAAATCTTGCTGTTGGTTACGAACAGATCATCACCAACGAGCTGAACTTTCTTACCCAAACGCTCTGTTAAGAGTTTCCAACCAGCCCAGTCATCTTCTGCCATACCATCTTCGATAGAGATAATGGGGTATTTATCGCACCAAGCCGCAAGGTAGTCAACAAACTCTGCCGAAGTCATGCTACGGTTTTCTGAGTGTAGGTTGTATTTGCCATCTTGGTAGAACTCACTCGAAGCGCAATCAAGTGCGATCATGATGTCTTTACCTGCAACAAAACCCGCTGAGGCAATCGCTTGTAAAATCACGGAAATCGCTTCTTCGTTAGACGATAAGTCTGGCGCGAAACCACCCTCATCACCTACCGCTGTATTCAGCCCTTTATCATGCAATACTTTTTTCAACTCATGGAACACCTGCGCACCGTAACGAACCGCTTCTTTGAAAGAAGGTGCGCCAACAGGTACGATCATAAACTCTTGCATATCTACGCTGTTATCAGCGTGTGCGCCACCGTTAATGATGTTCATCATAGGAACGGGCATTTTCAATGTGTCGGTTTGTAAATAACGGTATAAAGGCTTGCCTTGTGCTTTTGCCGCGGCATGAGCGACAGCCATAGACACAGCAAGCAGGGCATTAGCACCCAATTTAGCTTTGTTTTCTGTACCATCAAGCGCGATCATCAGTTGATCAATCGCCGACTGATTACTTGCGTCTTGACCGACCAAGGCTTGAGCAATGATGGTGTTAACATTGTTCACTGCGGTTAATACGCCTTTACCACCGAAACGTGCTTTATCATTATCACGCAATTCTAAGGCTTCGCGTTTACCTGTCGATGCGCCAGAGGGAACTGCCGAACGACCAAAACTACCATCCGCAAGGGTAACATCTACTTCTACGGTTGGGTTGCCTCGTGAGTCAATGACTTCGCGTGCATGCACGCTCGCAATTGCTGTATTCGCCATAATCTTGCTTTCTCCTATTCAAAAGTTGATAAGTTAAGTTTGTTTAAGTGTATTAAAAATAAGGTAGAAATGCGTAACTGCTTTCTTGTGGCTATTATTTCTGCATTAACTCATGTTCGATAAAGCCTGCTTGCTTGACCAACTGATCTAGGTCGCGTAGTGTTTCTAATACGGGTTTCAAGCGTCCTAAAGGCCACATGTTCGGACCATCAGACTTGGCACAACTAGGGTCTGGATGGGTTTCCATAAACACGCCTGACACGCCTGTGGCAATTGCCGCGCGGGCTAAGGGCGCGACAAACTCTCTTTGCCCTCCCGATGCACTGCCTAACCCCCCTGGTTGTTGTACGGAATGGGTGGCATCATAAACCACAGGACAGTTGGTGCTGCGCATGATCACTAAGGAGCGCATATCAGAGACAAGGGTATTATAGCCAAAAGACACCCCTCGTTCGCACACCATGATTTGATCATTACCCACTTCTCGGCACTTATCGACCACATTATTCATGTCCCAAGGAGCCATGAACTGTCCTTTTTTGACATTCACGGGTTTACCCGCTTTGGCAACGGCTTGGATAAAGTTGGTTTGACGCGCCAGAAAAGCGGGGGTTTGTAGCACATCAACCACATCCGCAACCTCATCAAAAGGCGTATCCTCATGAACGTCTGTTAGAACAGGTAAGCCCAATTCTGTTTTGACTTTTTGTAAGATGCGTAATCCTTCCTCCAATCCTAAGCCACGAAAGCTGGCGGTTGAAGAGCGATTTGCCTTGTCAAATGAAGACTTGAAGATGAAAGGAACACCCAGCTCTGTCGTCATTTCTTTCAATGCCGTTGCGGTTTCCATAATCAAGGATTCACTTTCAATGACACAAGGACCCGCAATCAGAAAGAAAGGGCGATCTAACCCAACGTCAAAGCCACAAAGTTTCATGTTACTGCTCCCGAGTGTTGTAATGCCGCACGAATAAAGGCACTAAATAATGGGTGTCCTTGACGTGGGCTTGAGGTAAATTCTGGATGGAATTGACAGGCAAAGAACCAAGGATGCACTGAGGCTGGTAGTTCAACGGTTTCAACCAAACCACCCTCAGCAGAACGCCCACCAATGATCAAACCTGCTTCGTTCAAACGTGGAATATAGTGGTCATTCACTTCATAACGATGACGATGTCTTTCCCAAATAACGTTTTTGCCATAGATTTGGTGCGCCAACGAACCCTCTTCTAGCACAGCCGCTTGTGAGCCTAAACGCATGGTGCCACCCAAGTCAACGTCTTCATTGCGTGCTTGTACTTGACCATCAGGATCAACCCATTCAGTAATCATGGCAACCACTGGGTGCTTAATTTTGGGGTAAAACTCGGTACTGTGTGCTTCGGTTAGGTTGGCTAGGTGTCTTGCGGTTTCGATCACCACCACCTGCATGCCTAAGCAAATCCCCAAGTAAGGGATTTTGTTTTCACGCGCATAACGCACCGCTAAAATTTTACCTTCAACACCACGCTCACCGAATCCACCAGGAACCAAAATCGCATCATGACCCGCAACAAGGTCAACGCCTTCCGTTTCAAGTCTTTCAGCATCAATATAGGTAATTTCGACCTTGGTATGGGTGTGAATGCCTGCATGTAACAAGGATTCATTAAGTGATTTGTAAGCTTCTGTTAACTCTACGTATTTACCAACCAAAGCAATTTTAACAGTGTGTTTTGGGTTCATGATCGCATCGACCACCAGATCCCAATCCGCAAGATTGGCTGGTGGTACGTCTAGGCGAAGCTGATTGACGACTACCTCGTCAAAGCCTTGCTCATGTAACATGCGTGGCACCGCATAAATCGTCTTAGCATCTAAGGAGTTAATGACCGCTTTTTCATTAACATTGGTAAATAAGGCAATTTTACGCTTGTCGCTGTCAGAAATCGGACGATCAGAACGGCAAAGCAACACATCTGGTTGAATGCCGATAGAGCGCAGTTGTTGCACTGAGTGTTGGGTTGGTTTTGTCTTGAGTTCACCTGCTGTCGCAATGTAGGGAAGTAGGGTGAGATGCACAAACAGCGCATTGTCACGCCCCAATTCAACGCCTACTTGACGAATGGCTTCCATAAAGGGTAAGGACTCGATATCACCTACCGTGCCACCTACCTCAACGATTGCAATATCGACTTCTCGTGCCGCCAACAAAATGCGACGTTTAATTTCATCGGTGATGTGTGGGATAACCTGAACCGTCCCACCCAGATAGTCACCTCGACGTTCTTTGCGAATAACCGTGTCATAAACCTGACCCGTTGAAAAACTGTTGTTGCGCCCCATGCGACGGTCGATAAATCGCTCATAATGTCCAAGGTCTAGGTCTGTTTCTGCACCATCATCGGTAACAAAGACTTCACCATGCTGAAAGGGACTCATCGTACCTGGATCGACGTTAATGTAAGGATCCATTTTTAGCATGGTCACTTTGAGTCCACGCGCCGCCAACACTGCCCCTAAAGAAGCCGCGGCAATCCCTTTTCCGAGTGAGGACACAACCCCACCTGTTACAAACACAAATTTTGCCATAATTTTATTTTTCAACTGATTAAGTGGAAGGTTTTATATTTTTTAGTCTAACATAGCCGAAAATAAAATACAATAACGTATTGTTTTATCGGCTAATTGTGGGTTAATGCGTTAAGGAAGCAAGCCAAGGTGTTGAAAGATTTCTTTTCTTTGAGCCGCAGTTAATGTTGCTTCCTCTGTTCCAGATGGAATAATCACATCGGTTTTGCCCTGTTCTGTTTTAACGCTTAACTTGATTGTTTCAGGTAGGCGAGTTGGCTCACCAGAAAATAAACGTGCAAAAAAGCCTTTTTCTGTTTGTGTGCTATTTGGCAGTTTGATTTGCATGACACCATTGGCTTTGTCTGCTTGCAGAATGCTAAAGTTAGCACGATCTGCGCGTGACAAGAGATGTTGCCACGTTTCTTCTAATCCAGCAGAAAAAGTTAAGCCATAAAACTCACCATTCAGTGAGCTTTCCATGGTTTTTACCGCGCTTGCCAACTGTAACTGTGCGGCATCTTTTGATGCCCCTAAGAAGACTAAGGCTTGATAGAGGGTTTCCGCTTCAAACTCTGGATGATAAGGGCGTGAACGCCAATTACCAGCCCCACCATCGCCAATTTCAACAATCATGTTATGACGGAAAAAGACATCTAAGCCACCCTGTGCGTCGCTTTGTAAGCGTAGGGTGAGTCGATCTAACGCACCTTGCGCCATTTCAGCTCGCCATGAGTTTAATACGCGTGTTAAGAAGCCCATTTCTGTTTTAGGAACAATTTCTTTACGTGCTAGGAATTGTGTTTTGATTAGCCCAATATCCTTACGCGCTTCTTCAATGGCAAACCCTTGCGTGTTTAAGAATTTCTGCAATCTTTCCCAAACGTCATTGGCATCTGCTTTATCAATATGTAACCAGCGTTCTGAGAGGTTGCTGTCAACCCGCATCCCTGCCACTTTGAAACTAGGGATGTCTGTTTTGAGTTTGTCATTGAGTTGTCCGATCAATAATCGGTTGCTCGCATCCATGTTACGGCTGGGATTTTGAAACCCTGGTGGAAGTTCTAACGGATTAACAAGAGCATCTTGAGTCACGCGATAGTTATCGTCTTGTGCGACACTGTCTTTGTAACCAAAAGCCTTGCTAAAGTTAGAACAGCCGCTGGTGGTCAGCAGTCCAGTAATGGCAATACTCAAAATAAGTGTTCGGCGATAAGATGTCGTCATGTTGGAGACCTTCTGCTGTGCGAGTGAATCGGGATAATGGCGGTGTATCATGCTAATAATCCCGCATGGCGCATCGCTGTTTCTAAGCGTTCATGGTAAAGGTCAGATAAAGGGGTTAAGGGTAAACGAATACCCCCACCAATCAATCCCATCTGTTCAAGCACCCATTTGACAGGAATCGGATTGGCTTCAATAAAGAGATCACGATGCAGGGTTTTTAAGGGCGCATCAATAGCAAGGGCTTCCGCCTCATTACCTGCTAAGGCTTGTTGATAGGCACTACTTACGGCTTTAGGTGCGACGTTCGCTGTGACGGAAATTCCACCATGTCCGCCTTGCAAAATAAAGTTGACCGCTGTTGCGTCATCTCCAGAGTAAAATTCAAAACCCATCGCACAACTCGCCAAGAGCGGTGGTAAGCGATCTAAACGCCCTGTAGCATCTTTAATACCAATGATATTATCGACTTGTGATAACTTGGCGACTGTCTCTGTTTGCATATCAACAGCGGTTCTGCCTGGAACATTGTATAGGATTTGTGGGAGGTCAACCGCTTCTGCAACCGCTTTGTGGTGCAGGTAAAGTCCTTGCTGAGTCGGTTTATTATAGTAGGGCGTTACCAACAATGCCGCAGAGGCACCAGCAGATTTAGCGCATTGTGTCAGTTCAATGGCTTCTTTGGTTGAGTTAGAGCCTGTACCAGCAATGACAGGCAAGCGACCATTGAGATAAGTTACACAATGTGCAATCACCGCACAGTGCTCATCATGGTCGAGGGTTGCAGACTCGCCTGTTGTGCCGACGGCAACAATAGCATTGGTACCATTATTAAGGTGAAACTCTAACAAACGATCTAACGCTGGGTAGTCTATTGCACCGTCTGCTGACATTGGGGTAACAACCGCAACCATACTGCCACGAAAAGAAACCATGATCTAACACTCCAAACCTAAATGATCCAAATGCAAAAATAACGCTTAATGATAACCGAAAGCCATGCGCTTATAAACGTGTGATTAAGATCTTTTTAGTACAATTTTTATTTTTTTTTGCTTTTTTGCTTTTCTGTGTTTTTATTAACTTGATTTTGCTTGCTTTTCTGCTTCTGCTTTTTTGCGTCTCATTTCTTTTGGATCGTTAACCAGTGGTCGATAGATTTCGATACGATCGGTCGGTTTGAGTGCTTGTGAGAGTTTCACCGCTTTGCCATAAATACCAACTTTACCATCGGCAATTTGCATCTCAGGGTGAGACTCTTGGATTTGTGAGGCTTGAATCGCTTCAGCCACGGTGATGCCTTCGTGCCATTTGATTTGTTTCACCGTTTGTGTGCTAGGTAAGGCATAAATGATGTCGATCAGAATTGCTTGGATCATGTTTAAGTTAGACTCCATGATGAGGGTAAAGTTGTTGCGCTCTGTGTTTGAAGGCTGAAACCAATGAGTTGACGATTTGTTCAAAGACGGGACCAACGGTCATACTTAACAAGCGATTGTTAAACTCAAAGCTCATGCTCAAACTGATTTGGCAGGCGTGATCTCCTCTGGCTTCGAATCGCCATTCACCCGTGAGTTGTTTGAATGGACCATCCAATAGCTGAATATGGATACGCTCTGTAGGGGTGATTTTGTTTCGTGTACTAAAGGCAAGGCGTGCTGGACCTTTGGCAATGGTAATTTCAGCACACAGTTCATGGTTTGTATTTGATAGAATGCGTGCCCCACCACACCAAGGCAAGAAGCTAGGATAGGCTTCAATATCATTGACCACGTGAAACATTTGTTCGGGCGTAAAAGACACAAAAAGCGATTTATGTAATTGTGGCACGCACAACTCCTCATATTTGTTGTATAATTGAGCACATTATGACAAAAGCCAAGCAAAAACAAAACCCATCTCCCGTCATTGCTTTGAATAAAAAAGCATTGCACGATTATAGCATCGAAGAAAATTTCGAGGCTGGTCTTGCTCTGGAAGGTTGGGAAGTAAAAAGTATTCGTGAAGGTCGCGTGCAGTTGCGTGATTCTTACGTGATTTTTCGTGGTAACGAAGCCTTTCTGTTCGGAGCACATTTTTCTCCTTTAGCCTCAGCCTCTACCCACGTTCGTACTGATGCACAACGTACCAGAAAACTGCTCTTACATCGTCATCAAATCAATAAGTTGATGGGTAAGGTTCAGCAGAAGGGTTACACGGTCGTTTGTCTTAAACTTTACTGGAAAGGTTCTCATGCCAAAGCGGAGATCGCCTTAGCCAAGGGTAAGCAAACCCACGACAAGCGTCAATCAGAAAAAGACCGTGATTGGCAAAGAGAAAAGGCTCGTGTCATGAGTGATGCTTTGCGTCGTTAGTCCTAAGATTTCTCTCAAAAAGCCCCTGCACAATACATTTAACTCGTTAAATATGCGTGTTTAGTTATCCTTTAGGTTATCCTTTTTTCGGATAACCAAAGGCTTCTGCCGCTTGCCTTGCGGCTAAATCAACTTGTTCATTTTCAGTATGACCATTATGCCCACGTACCCAATGCCATTCAATCTGGTGAGGCTGTGACGCACTGACAAGCGTTTGCCATAAATCGGGGTTTTTGACGTTCTTAAACCCTTTTTTTTGCCAACCTGCCATCCATTCCGTCATGCCTTTTTGCACATATTGTGAGTCAGTGTAGAGTCGTACTTTGCAGGGTTCTTTTAAGGCAAGCAATCCCGAAATGGCGGCTTGAAGTTCCATGCGATTGTTGGTGGTGTCCTTTTCTCCACCGCTAATCATGCGTTCATGCTCACCGAATCTCAGTAATGCCGCCCAACCACCAGGACCAGGATTGCCAGAGCAGGCACCGTCAGTGTAAATCTCTATTTGTTTCATTCGATTTTGCCCTTGATGTGATCGACGTTATTGTTGTGTCTTGTCGTGTGTGCTGTATGGCTTGACGCGGCGACAGCGGGAGGAGCTAGGTTAGGTTTTGACAGTTGAGGAAATAAGGACTGCCAATGCCAAGCATCATTCAACCCAATGAGTTTGACTCTCGCGGTGGTCTTTCGCGCCAGCAAGCTATAGCCTTGCGTACAAGAGGTTGTCAGCCATGGAAACCAATGTCGCCATCCGCGATTGGGGTGAAATTCTACCTGTTCAATTTCAAAGCCTAAGGCTTGTAACCAATCAATAACACGACCGACACGATAAAAATGTAACTGTTTTAGCCCGACTTTATGTCGTCCAAACCATTTACCGCGCCACGCATTTTGTGGTTCAAACCCCATGATAATAATTCGACCATCAGCGATGAGCAAGCGTTCTATCTCACGTAACAAGATGTAAGGGTCTTTAACCAACTCTAAGCTATGTGGTAAAACTACTAGGTCAACACTGTCATCGCGAAAAGGTAAGTCCTCCCAATCAGCAACCAACTGCCCTGTAGTGGTAAGGCGTTCACTGATCATGGTTTTACTGGCAATGCGACAGGTGTGCCAGGCTTCATCAAGTGGATAAGGATGTCCAATCTGTAAGGCAAAATACCCAAATTGACGCTTTAATTGCGTGCTTAGCCAGTCTGATTGCGCTTTTTTGAACGCATCACACCAAGTTGATCGGCAGTAGGCGTGCAGAAATGCAGAGCTATGTCGCAGTTGCGTGTGCATAAGTTCTTGACCTCTTTGAACAGCTTGACTATTATTCTCAGTTTGATACATCTTAAAATAGCGATGATGATGATTTTTCCCATTCCCGCCCTAGACGATAATTATATCTGGTTATTGCAAGAAAACGATAGTCTTGTAATTATTGACCCAAGTGAGTCTGCGCCTGTAATGAACTGGTTAGCAGAGCATCAACAGAAGCCATCAGCAATATGGGTTACGCATCTCCATCATGATCATATTGGTGGTGTCGCTGAGTTGATGGCACATTACCCCAATCTGAAGCTTTATGCGTTTAGTCCCATTGCTGGTGCAAAGGTAACGCAACTGGTAGGAGCGGGGGATCGAATTCCGTTTGGCAGAGATAGTACGGCTGAAGTGCTCGATTTATCGGGGCATACACCCGACCATCTCGGCTATTATCTGCCCACACAAGAGGTGCTATTTTGCGGTGATGCCTTGTTTTCGGGAGGATGTGGGCGGTTATTTAATGGCGGAACGGCTGAACAGATGACCGCAAGTTTGGCAAGGATAGCGCAACTTCCCGTTAATACCTTGCTTTACCCTGCACATGAGTATACACTTGCTAATTTACGTTTTGCTGATAGGGTAGAACCTGATAATGCTGACTTAATTGCTCACTTATCAGCCGTTCAACGTCTGCGCCAAGAAGGAAAGATGACTTTGCCAACTTCATTAACGACCGAACTCGCCATCAATCCCTTTTTGCGTATCGCTGTACCCCAAGTTCGACACGCCATAGAATCTTGGGCAAAACAGCCAATTGCTGATCCCGTGAGCTTGTTTGCTCAATTGAGAGCTTGGAAAGACAGCCTTGATCGAACGGGTGTATTGGAGTTGCCAGCATGAAATCTCAGCAAAAACGCACAGTGTCGATTGCTCAGTTATTAGGGGTTGGTAGTCTTTGTGTTACCCTCTTAACCTTATCTGGCTGTAGCTCAGAGCTGAGTGATGCCGATATTGAATCAACCTTGGTTAGACCAAATCAATCCGCGACGAATCCATCTCAACCTCAATCACCTTCGGTGCTCAATTACAGTCTCACAGAGTTGAAGGAAGTCGATTTAACACAGGTTGCAGAAGAAAAAACGTGGGATACGGAAGATTTGTGGGTGAGGGTCATTACGGGCTTTCGCTTAAATCAAGGCATTAATCCCCGTATTCAGCGTGAAATTGACTTTTACCGCACGCATCCGAAAATGCTCAATCAGGTATTGACCCGTGCAAAACCCTATTTATATTTGATTGTCAAAGAAATTGAATCGCGTGATATGCCAACCGAAATCGCTCTCTTGCCGATTATCGAAAGTGCTTTTCATCCTGATGCCTTGTCTGGAGCCAATGCTTCTGGGATGTGGCAATTCACCCCTGATACGGCAGAGCGTCGTGGGATCAAAAATAATTGGTGGTTTGATGGGCGACGTGATATTTATCTTTCTACCAATGCTGCCTTAGATTATTTACAAAATTTACATGGCCGTTCAGAACGGGATTGGTTGTTGGCGTTAGCAGGCTATAACTGGGGGGTGCTAAATGTACGCTCAGCGATGAGTAAGAATCGCGCGAAGAAAAAACCAACGGATTATTGGAGCTTAAAGATGCCCAATGAGACCCAGCGTTACGTACCAAAGTTACTGGCTCTAGCCAAAATCATTGAGTCTCCACAAAAGTATGGTTTGGTTCTGCCTGATATTCCCAACTTACCCTATTTAACGCGGATTGAGATTGATCAGCAGATAGACTTATCAACAGCGGCACAGATGGCTGATATGCCTTGGGATGAGTTTCAGCGTATCAATGCAGGACATAAGCGCATTGCCACGGATCCTAACGCAACCACTCACGTATTGGTCCCTATTGATAAAATCAGAACCTTTGCCATTAACCTTGCCAAGTTCGCGCCTCAAACGCATGGTAACTGGATTTCTCATACCGTAAGTCTAGGGGATTCATTAGATGAATTGGCAATGCGTTATGATACCAGTGTTGCGTTAATTGCCAAACTCAATCATCTTAAGGATAATCGACCCCCGCCAGGTAGGGTTTTGCTTATCGCTGTTGGTGAACATGTATTGAATCCTGAAATGGAAGAAACAGCTAATGCTACCTTGGCTACGACCTTGTCTTTAGAAAGTCGTGAGCAAACCAATAAACGGGTGATGGCGGAGAAAAAGGAAGCCTTACGTAAAGATAAAGCCATCAGTCATAAGTTACAAGGTAATTACCCCTTGGTTGCTTTGGCGAAATCCTTTGGTGTGTCTGCTAGCGAGTTAGCCAAGGTTAATAGCGTATCAGAAACAGCCAAATTCAAAAAAGGACAAACGGTTCTGATTCCTGTGGGCAAGGTTGTCACCGTGTCTAGCAAAAAAGGAGATACGTGGCAGAGTTTGGCAAAAAAACATCACATTCCTGTGTTTGTGTTAACGCATTTCAATGATGCTAAGCCCGAGCAAAAAATTGGCGTTGGACAAAACATTAAACTGCCTAAGTTTAGCAGCAAGTAAGAATTGAGGGTATTGTGGTTGTTTGAGTGTTCAACTAAGTGTGATGGTTAATTCTTTTTAGTTATTTTATTGATTATTTTTATTGTTTTTTTGATTAGTTTTGTAGTGAGTATCGGTAAAAATGGAATCTTCATATCGTCCT
>CAZLOM010000063.1:0-12059 GCA_964561185.1 uncultured Piscirickettsiaceae bacterium | reverse complement strand
CTCACCGACCCTCATCTACGCAGTGCCAATAAAAAAGTTAGCGAGATGAGGTGTTCTTCATTCATATCACCGCACTCGTATAAATTCACATATGATCATACTGAAAAAGTTTTAATGAACGAATCTATGGTTAATGACACCTTATCTTCACTAACATGAATGGAGTTGCCATCATCTACCCCAAAAAAATCACTCGAATTTGAACCAGCCCATCTAAATATCTCAAAAGATGGCCAATAATAGATGTCACCAAGACCTTTCTTATTAACAACTTCATCAGCTACTATACGCATTGTGCTTTTCGATAAACAATCTGCTACTACACAAGACTCATGCTCAAAAGATGCCGTCATTGGAACAGGAGAAACAGTTACAATAATTTTTACTTTTGGTGATAATTTTCTCACAAAATTAATTAATGTCAATACATTATTAACATTTTCCTCAACACTAGTATTTTTATACACATACTGTTCAGCCAAAGCTCGAGAGTTCAATGCAGTACGTTTAGGCAGAATAAATTCCCCTGTAATAGCATCAAAAAAAGCAGGAGCAACACCCAAAGTTATAATATAAACATCAATCTCCGACAATTCTTTCAACAATTTATCACGATCCCAATTATTTGGCAACAGCTCAACAAATCTATTTATTACCTGAGTATTACTATTATCTCCCTCAAGCCACTGAACAAATAGTTTATTAGCAAACGTAGTATTAATGTGTTCAGCAATATCAAAATACTTACAAAAATATCCCGCCTTACATAAACTAATAGCAACATTTCTAGCAAAACAAGACCCCATAGTAAAAACTCGAGAGTCTTTTGTTAGAAACCTATCGACACCATGCAGATCAGCGGCAATACTTTGCTCAATTAAATCACTTAGACTTCCATCCTTAAAAGCTTTATTATCTGGATATCTACCAATCTTTTTCTTTTTACGTAAATTCTTTTGCAACAAGTTTAGAGCATAACGGTTATCTTCCGTATCATATTTTTCAGCATCAACAGCCATTGACATTTTCAAATTATAAACAACATCTTTTGTCCTGTCTTGAGAGAATGACAAAATTTCACTCAATGTAAAATAATCATCGGCGGAGCTCGTCACTTGTATCAGTTCTTCGTATAATTTGATAGCCTTTTCTCTTTGACCTGTATTATTTGTTAATCTCGCTAAATGTCTTACTACCTCTATAGCATACTTATTCGCACCCAATAATATGTTTGGATCATTCTCTTTTACTTTTGATAACAAGTCTACTAACTGTGCAACCCTAGAGTGAACATTATTATTAAAAACCTTGATAAACCACAACATAACTTGGTAATCTTTAGGGTTTTTATTGAGAAAACTCTGCAACAAAGGGATAGATTTATCTGGATCACCTTGTTTAACGACCTCAAAAATACTTGCTTTTTCTTTTTCTAAACGCAATTGTTTTAAATCATATAATACCATTGCATCTTGATCATTAGCATAACTTGATTGAGTTAAATAACCATACAGTTCAATTGCCTTATCTGTTTTATTGGTTTTGTGACATAATATAGCAATGTGCCGTACAATAGCCATTGCATCCTCATGATCGCTTAATAACACTTGAGAATAATTACTCATTATCCCTAACCCAATATCTCTACTGTACTGCATTCCAGTCTCTGTTTCATCATTGAGCACTTGTAAATACATTAAGGTTAGCAATAAATCATCCAGAGGATCAGCTACAACCAAATCCTGCAATAACCTCTCAGCAACATCAATTTTCTCAGAATTAATTGCCTCCAATAGTTGCAATTTTTTCTCTTGGGTATTTGTTGGTACATCAGAAAAACTCATAAAACTTACCTATTAAAAACACACAAACAACGTCACATACCAACAAAAAGCAATTATCAAACCATTTTATTTTAGTTATAAATAAATACTTTAATTATAAGCATTGTCAGTGATCAATTCTGCTCGGCAAAACCCTCTGCATCACGCTCCACAAGGGACGCTTTGCTGGGGTAGGATAATCAACCGTACCAATAGGCAAAACTTCTCGACACTGACGCTCGCTCTCAGGCATGGCAAAGATAATTGAGCAAGCAAAGTCAAACCAAGTGGTTTGCTGTGACACCTCAGCGGTGAGATGATAAATACCAGATTTTTCTTTTAATTTCGCCAAAGGCATAGACGACAAGATCATCACCGTATCACGCGCCAAGTCAACCGCGTTATTCGGAATGCCTTGCTGATCGGCGACAATCTTCAGCACTTCACGTTCACGCGCTAACCGTTGCATGGTACGGAAAAAGTTATTGCCATACTGCTCATGATACACCCAACTGGTGCGTAAAATCAGATAGGCACAACCGCTAAAACGAATCGCCTCTTCTCCCATTAACTTAGCATAACCATAATAGTTAATCGGATTAGGTTGATCATCGGGCAGATAAGGGGTTGTTTTAGTGCCATCAAAAACATAATCAGTCGAATAGTGCACCAGCAAAGCCCCGATAGCTTTTGCTTCGGTAGCTAAGATCGATGGCGCGGCAGAGTTAACCAAATAACAGGTAATTTGATCTGATTCTGCCTTATCCACCGCTGTGTAAGCCGAGGCATTGACAATCACTTCGGGCTGGTGATCACGCACCGCTTGCGCTACGGCTGACAAGTCAGTCATATCCACCTGTTCGCGCCCTAAGGCAATCACCTCACCTAACACAGAGAGTTGTTGCTGTAATTCATGCCCTAACTGACCATTTTTCCCTAACAAGAGTATTTTCATCACCCTAACCTCTTTTTGGTAACTCAGGGTTACGCGAATACATCTGCAACACTTAACAAGGGTTGTTGTTGATCTTTATCTGATAACAAAGCCTGCGACAAATTAATTCTCCAATCAATGCCAATGGCAGGATCATTAAAAGCAATGCCTCTATCACACGCTTTATTGTAATAACTATCTACCTTGTATTGAAATACAGCGGTATCCGATAATACGACAAAACCATGTGCAAAACCACGAGGGATAAACAATTGGCGTTTATTATGAGCGGACAATTCAACGGCAACATACTGACCAAAAGTCGCACTATGTTTACGAATATCGACCGCAACATCCAATACTTCACCATGCACAACCCTAACGAGTTTACTCTGTGCATGAGGCGGTAACTGATAATGTAGTCCTCTTAGTGTCCCAAAGTGTGAGTAGGATTCATTATCCTGCACCCAATTGATATGATCGACTTGTTCACAAAAGAGATCATGGCGATAAGATTCAAAAAAATACCCTCGAGCATCTTTCCAAACCTTAGGCTCAATGATCACCACCTCAGGGATGGTTGTAGGAATAAAGTTCATCAGTCATTTCTCCCGAACATATACACCATGTAAACAATAGACGCTGAAAACAAGACAACAGCTAGTACAATGCCCAACTCAGCTAACATATTACAATTCCCCTAAGGTTCGTGTGTCTCGCATTAACCGATGACTAACAAATACAATCAGTAGCGGTATCATCAGTGCTAAATCTAACCCTAACCAGAAAAACAGGTCAATCACGTTAGCGCGATAACTACTCACAACACCACCCACTAAAACAAGTTCTAAACCAACCAAAATGGTTAAAGCCAAACGATGGTTGTTTAATGCTTCTTTCACTTGATCCAATTTTGCCATGACGAGCTTCTCTTATTGAGCGTCTTTAATCATTCTCAGCAAATATTGACCATAGCTGTTTTTGCTCATGGGTTGGGCAAGTTTTTCGACCTGTTCAGCGGTGATATACCCCATACGATAAGCCACTTCCTCTAAACACGCCACTTTCAAGCCCTGACGCGCTTCAATAATGCTGATGAAATTACTCGCCTCTAAGAGACTTTCATGCGTCCCTGTATCCAACCAAGCGTAGCCACGACGCATGGTTTCAACGCGTAACTGCCCCATTTTCAAATAGGCTTCATTAACGGTGGTAATTTCTAACTCACCACGTGCTGAAGGCTGAATTGACTTAGCAATATCGACCACTTGATTGTCATAAAAATACAAACCCGTTACCGCAAAATTGCTTTTTGGTTCTTTCGGTTTTTCTTCAATACTGATTGCCTTACCCGCTTTATCAAACTCAACCACACCAAAGCGTTCTGGATCGGTTACGTGATAGGCAAAGACGGTCGCGCCACTGGTTTGCGCATTGGCATTTTGTAACAATTTGCTCATACCATCGCCATGGTAGATGTTATCGCCTAAAATTAAGCAAGAGTCATCATTACCGACAAAGTCTTCACCCAAAATAAAGGCTTGGGCTAAGCCATCTGGGCTAGGTTGAACACAATAAGAAAGGTTGATTCCCCATTGACTGCCATCGCCTAATAACTGCTCGAAACGAGGCGTATCCTGTGGCGTACTGATGATTAAAATGTCACGCATCCCTGCCAACATCAGCGTTGACAAAGGATAATAAATCATTGGCTTGTCATAAATAGGCAGTAATTGCTTAGACACAGACAAGGTTGCTGGATACAAACGCGTACCTGAACCACCTGCTAAGATAATGCCCTTACGATTCTTAACCAGTTTTTTCGGCTTACTTTTTTTCGCCGTTTCTGTGGTGCTTGCTTTGCTTTGCTCTTTTTTGCTGACTTTAGCGTTTACTTTGCTGCTCATTTTGCTGCTCTCATTAAGTGCGTTCCTTGTAATTTTTGTCTAACCATTGCTGATAATCGCCTGATTGCACCTTCTGCACCCAATCTTGATGGGTGAGATACCAATCAATGGTATTGGCAATGCCTGTTTCAAAAGTTTCTGCGGGTTTCCAACCAAGCTCATGCGCCAATTTACTGGCATCAATGGCGTAGCGATGATCATGCCCTGGACGATCTGCTACATAGCTTATCAAACTACGTGCCAACTCGCCCTTAGCTGAGGGACAATTGGGGTGGGCCTGTGCTAAACTCGGGTCTGCTGAAAAACGCGCATCCATCAGATCACAGAGGGTATGCACCACTTCGAGGTTGGTTTTCTCATTATGACCGCCAATACAATAGGTATCGCCTAACTTACCCTGCTCAAACACCACCTGCAAGGCACGGGCATGGTCATCAACATACAACCAATCACGTACGTTATCGCCTTTACCATACACAGGAAGCTGTTTACCTGCCAAAATATTTAAGATCATCAAGGGAATGAGCTTTTCTGGGAAATGATAAGGACCATAGTTGTTTGAACAGTTGGTTACGACAATGGGTAAGCCGTAGGTGTGATGCCACGCTCTCACCAACTGATCAGAGCTGGCTTTACTCGCTGAATAGGGTGAGCGAGGATCATAAGCGGTGGTTTCAGTAAAGAAGCCGTCCTCTCCTAGACTACCAAACACTTCATCAGTGGAGACATGGTGGAAACGGAAATCTGCTTTCTGCGCATCAGACAAGCCTGCGTAATAGGCACGAGAAGCCTCTAGCAGGGTGAAAGTACCCACAATATTGGTCACGATAAATTCACCAGCACTCGAAATCGAACGATCAACATGACTTTCTGCCGCGAGGTGAATCACGCCTGTTGGTTGATGCTTGGCAAACAACACATCTAATGCTGAACGATCGCAAATATCAACGTGAGCGAAGGTGTAACGTGGATCATCCTGAATGCTTGCCAAATTTGCCAAATTGCCTGCGTAGGTCAATTTATCAATATTCACAATATGGTAATCGCTGTTGGCGATTAAATGACGAATCAGAGACGAGCCAATAAATCCCGCCCCACCCGTAATAAAAAGAGTTTTTGCCATAAATTTTAACCTACTTTATTCATAATTAACGCTCAGACACAGGCACATAACGGCGATCACTTTCGCCTTTGTAAATCTGCGTAGGACGATAAATACGATTGTTGTTTAACTGTTCACGCCAGTGCGCCAACCAACCCGCAGAACGGGCAATGGCAAAAATGGACGTAAAGGACTGAGGATGAAATCCCATTTCACGATACAAAATCCCTGAGTAGAAATCGACATTGGGATAAACCCCTTTATGCCCCAAATACTCATCACAAACCGCCTCGACTTCCATCGCTGTCTCAAACAGCTGAGACAACTTGCCTGATTTTTGAATCACGTGCTTTTCGATCAGCTTTTGTAAAATCGTCGCTCTAGGGTCTTTGGTGCTGTATTCACGATGCCCCATCCCCCAAATCACTTGCTTCTCAGCCAACCTCTTCTCGATGTAAGCGCGAGCATGTTCAGGCTTGCCGATCTCAGCCAACATGGTTAAGACCTTTTCGTTGGCGGCACCATGCAAGGGTCCTGACAAAGAACCAATGGCTGAGGACACCACTGCACACGGGTTCGCAAGGGTTGAGCCAGTCACAATCGCCGTAAAGGTAGAAGCATTGATGGTATGCTCCGCATGTAGAATCAAACAAGCATCAAGCAGTCGCTCCCAATCAGGATCAGGATCCTTGCCGTTAAGCATGTAGAGAATGTTACCCGCGTAGGATAAATCTTTGCGTGGAGAAATAGGGTCGTAACCATTACGCAAGTGTTCCCACATGGCGACGAGTGTGCCCATATGTGCGAGAATTTTCTCAGATACGTCCTCGATATAACTGTCAACATCGGCATCTTTTTTACTGTAATCGGTTGACGGATAAAAGCTGGCTAAAGAAGCCACGACTGTTTGTAACATGTTCATCGGATGGGTGGTTGCAGGCAAGCACATCATCAACTCACGAATGTTGTACTTGACCCGACGATTTTCAGAGAGTTTACCACTAAACTTTTCTAATGCCTCTGTTGAGGGCAAGTCTCCAGTCAACAACAACAAAGCGGTTTCTTCAAAAGAAGAAAACTCTGCCAATTCACCTATCGAATAACCACGATAGGATAGCACCCCAGCCTGTCCATCAATATAAGAAATAGAAGACTCAGTTGCTGGTACTCCAGCCAAGCCAGGAATATAGGTCATGGTCATCTTGACGCACCCCCTCAGAAGATACTTAAAACGAGTTACACACCCAATTACACACTAAATGACGAGCCACAACCACAGGTTGAGGTTGCATTGGGATTTTCAATCACAAAACGCGCACCAGATAAGTCTTCCAAATAGTCTATTTTGGCACCCACCAAATACTGAAAACTCATCGAGTCAATCAACAGCATCACACCATTTTTACTGACTTGAGTGTCGTCTTCATTGACACTGCTGTCAAAAGTAAAGCCATACTGAAACCCTGAACAACCACCGCCAGTGATATACACCCGTAATTTTAGGTCAGGATTGTTTTCTTCTACCAACAAAGCACTGACCTTGTCAGCGGCGGCAGTGGTAAAGTTAACAGGAACAAAGTCACTCATGATCACATACTCCACAAAACTAATAATGGCATACCGTGTTTTATTCTAACATGAACCATCTCAAAAGGCGGCTATTTATCCGTTGCTGGACGATTTTACTAACCCTTGCTGACGAGAAAAATCGATCATCTTCTGCAAGGAGCGCATAGCCCTTTGCCCAATGGCAGAATCAATCTCTACGGCTTGCTCGCCTGTTTGCAATACCTGTTTAAGATTTTGTAACCCATTCATCGCCATCCATGGACAATGAGCGCAGGCGTTACACTGCTGACCATCGGCACTGGTTGGGGCAATGATCAGCTGTTTATTGGGGGCGAGTTGTTGCATTTTGTAAAAGATGCCCGCATCGGTTGCGACAATAAAGGTATCATCGGGTAAATTTTGTACCGCTTGAATCAGTACCTTCGTTGACCCGACCACATCCGCCAGCGCAACCATTTCGGCTGGTGACTCTGGATGCACTAAGACCTTAGCTGTTGGGTTGGCTTGCATGAGGGTCTGTAACGCATGACTCTTAAACTCATCATGCACCAAACAATCCCCTTGCCATAACAACATATCCGCGCCTGTTTCTTGCTGAATCCAACGTCCCAAATGACGATCAGGTGCCCACAATAATTGATGTCCTTGAGCATGCAGATGACGCACAATTTGCACCGCGTTACCCGAGGTGACGACCCAATCTGCAATGGCTTTAACCTCAGCACTGGTATTGGCATAGACCAACGCCAAACGGTCGGGGTGTTGTTCGCGCCACTGACGGAAAGCCTCCGCTGGACAACTTAAATCAAGCGAGCAGGTTGCGGACAGATCAGGCATTAACACTCGCTTTTCGGGGCTGAGAATTTTAGCCGTTTCTCCCATAAAGCGAACCCCTGCAACCACCAGCGTTTTGGCCGAATTCTGCTGTCCAAAATTCGCCATTTCGAGCGAGTCAGCCACACAGCCTCCTGTTTCCTCTGCTAAGGATTGTAACTCAGCGTCAACATAATAATGAGCAAGCAAAACGGCATCTTGATCTTTCAATAGCTGTTTAATATCATCACGCAATACCTGCTTTTCTGAGTCGGTTAACCAAGGTGCTGTTGGTGCGGTTTGCGCTAGGGATTGAATGCGTTCAGCCAGTGCTACAGGAATGGCAGGAACAGAGGTTTGTTGCGTCATGCGATTTTCTCCTGACTTACCTCAGCCTCTTGCGCCGAGTTAGCAGAAGTTTCCGAAGCAGGTTGTAAGGCTTGCAAGTGTGCAATACGAATCATGGCGGGCGGATGGCTATCATGATACCCAGAATACCAAGGGTGAGGCGTTAAGGTGGCGGCATTATCACGATAGAGTTTGACCAAAGCAGAAGTTAATGCTGAAGCAGAACTGTTCGCCACGGCAAAGGCATCGGCTTCAAACTCATCTTTACGACTGCTGTAAGCCGACAAAGGCTCTAACCAGAAAAACAACATCGGCAAACTGGTCATAAACAACAACAAGGCAATCGCTGGAGACTGAGAAATAAAGCCTAAACCAGAATAAAAAGCGGATTGTTCCATCAACCACGCCAACACCGCCAAGCCAAGCAAACTCATCAAAGCGGTTTTGATGATACGTTTTTTAATATGACCTTTCTTAAAATGTCCCAACTCATGCGCCAAGACGGCTTCAACTTCATCAACCGATAGTTTTTCTAACAGGGTATCAAAAAAGACAATGCGTTTGTTTTTGCCAAATCCTGTGAAGTAAGCATTACCATGACCCGAACGCGTAGAACCATCCATGACAAAAATGCCGTTGCTGTCAAAGCCTGTTTTATGCAATAAAGCTTCAATGCGCGTTTTCATTTCTCCCTCTTCTAGCGGAGTAAACTTGTTGAATAAGGGCGCAATCCACGTTGGATAAATCCACAACATCAGCAGACTGAATCCCATCCACACGCCCCATGCGTATAACCACCACAAACGGTTATCTAATTCAGTCATAATGCTTAGGATCGTCCACAACAAAGGCACACCCAACAGCATCAGCAGAAGAAAACTTTTACCCAAGTCACTGACAAATCTTGCCACGCTGGTGTGATTAAAACCAAAACGCGCTTCGATGCCAAAGGTTTGATATAAGGACACGGGTAGGGACAAGAGCGTCAAAGAGATCATAACGGTAATCAAAAATGCAACCTCACGCCACACGCCCGTATCATTGACACAGTTAGCCACGCCATCATAAAGCGATTGAAAACCACCACCAAGGGTTAAGCCCAATAAAATAATAGCGTCTATCACCAGTACCCAGCGACCCAAGGATAACTTTGCTTGCGAGTAATCGGCGGCTTTTTGATGTTCGTCTAAAGTAATTTGCGCACTGAACTGCTCAGGGACTGAAGCTCGGTGCTGGGCAATATGCGTCATCTGCAACTGATTGAGCCATATCTCAACCAACACATAGAGATTCACGCTCACCACAAATGCCAGCGTTACCCAATCAGCAGACAAACGCACATTCTGCAAGGCTTGCCATAATGTTAACATCTCATCCATGACCTACTCCCCTTGTAACAACTGCATCGGACGCGCCAATTCATCAATCACTTGACCAATGCTGAACACGCGCACTTTTTCTAGGAATTTTTGTCCCTCTAGGTACACCTGTACCACGGGAAGGCTAAACACGCCTCGTTGCGCACAGGTTTTCACCTGCTCATTACAATCGACGTAATGAACTTTTATGCTGGGATAAGCTTCGCTAACGGCGGCAAACAAATGTGGTTTAATATCCCCACAGACGCGACAGGTTGGCGCACCAAATAACACCAACACCGCTTGCTCTTGCGCAATTAACGCATCCAATGATCTTTCTTCTGACATGACAACAATGCTCCTCACTCACACAGTGCAAATGTGGGCATTGTAACATAGTTTGATCGGCGAGATTTGTTCCCCATCATCTCCTGATTTATTGACCAACAACAGACGATATGCTTTGCAACATGCGTTGTTATCATTACGCCATATCAATCTGAGATTCACTCATATAACCTTTGGCGTATTCTAAATAGACTTTCTGATCAATGAAAAGTTGATACAACACGGGGTCGATATGCCCTTCTTTTGCCATAAATCCCATAATCTTGAGACTTTCAGACAGGGTTTTGGGTTGTTTGTAAGGACGATCTTTTGCCGTTAAGGCTTCAAATACGTCGGCAATCGCCAGCATTCTCGCACGAACAGAAAGCTGATCTTTGGTTAAGCCAGCAGGATACCCCTTACCGTCCACACGTTCATGATGTCCGCCTGCGATTTCTACGACGTTGGTGAGTTTTTTCGGGTAAGGTAATTCTTTGAGCATATCAATGGTCACGACAATATGGTCATTAATGATCTTACGCTCGTCAGCAGAAAGGGTTCCTCGCGCAATATTGAGCAATTCTATCTCTGCGGGGGAAAGCAAGGGTTGCTCGCCCTCTAAGGATAACCAAGCCTCTTTCCCTAAGGCTCTCACCCGATCTTGCAACTCAGGAGCCATAAATTCGTCACCTTGGTTAGCAGTGCGTAAGAAGTGTATTTTATCAATGGCTTGTAGTTGTGCATCAGTGACTTGATTGTCAACTTGTGCCAATGCAAGACGATCCTGACACACGGACCGCGCAAAATTTTCCCAATAGTCGGCTCGCTGTTGTTGGAAGGAAACGGCCACGCGTGTTTTGACTTCTGAAATGCGGTCATTTAACCCATCTAATTTTGTCCGTTTGTCCATGATATAGTCAGGGGTGGCTAACTTACCACAGTCATGCAACCAAGCGGCAACATCTAACTCATAAAGTTCATCTTCGCTAAATACCGCCTCCGCATCACCACGATCTTTGGCATCACGGTTGTTTGCCTCAGCCAACATATGCGCAATCACAGGCACACGCTGACAGTGTCCACTGGTATAGGGCGATTTCGCATCAATGGCGTTGGCAATTAACTGTACAACAGAGTCAAAGAGTTTTTTCTGCGCATCAATCAGTTGGCGTTGTGTTAACGCGGTTGCCGCCATAGAGGTCAGTGACTCAACCATACCCTGTTCGATCAAATCAAAGCTACGCACACTGGCATCATGATTACGTGCATTGATTAACTGCAAGACACCAATCATATCGCCTTCATGATTTTTCATCGGTACGGTCAAAAATGACTGAGAACGATAGCCTGTATTTTGATCAAACTTCATGGTGCCAGAAAAATCATAGTTGATACAATGATAGGCATCGGGAATGTTAATGGTTTCTCCCTTATTGGCGGCGGCGGCGGAAACATTATGCAGATTCATTTTTTCTGAGGCTTCATCATAAAGCGCAACAGGCGGAAAAGGGATATTTTTCCCCGACGAACCACCAAGATAAATGTTCAGCGTATCATTGCGTATGATGGCAAAGCGCAAAAATTTACCATCAGGTGTTGCCAAATAGAGGGTACCGCCATCAGCATTGGTCAACTCTTTCGCACTGCTCAGAATACGATCCATCAATTGATGAATGTCCTTTTCACGCGATAAGGCAATCCCTGTATCGGTAAGGTGTTTGAGTCGGTCAAGTAAACGTCTGTCTAACATGGTCATATCCCTGCAGTATTCGGCAATTGTACTGGCTCATTCTACCACGACTCATATCGCTAAAGCGTTAGGATCTCGCCACACCGCGAGATGACGGCAGGCTTTATCATAAATTTCTTGCGCGTTTT